>DAOVGK010000045.1 GCA_030672445.1 Candidatus Aerophobota bacterium | reverse complement strand
AATTGGAGAATGTCAAATTATTTTTATAAAATATCTAAACTCAAGGTGGTGTACCTGCTAATTCGGATGCTTGACGATTCTCTTTAAGTTAGTATTATTAAAGCGTAGCATAGATGGGGATATATAAAAAGGGGAATAAGTGGTACATTGATTATTACGTGGATGGAAGGTGAGGAAGAGAATATATCGGTTGACATGACGCTTCGCTATGCCCATCTTTCTCCTGAACATAAAAGAGCAGCAGTAGAAGTTCTAGGGAAACGAATGGACACCTATATGGACACCACGGGGAGAAAAAAGGAAAGAGGAGAAAATCGACATCCCGAAATTGTTGCCAGCACAGTAACATAGAGACGCCGAAGTGGCGAAATTGGTAGACGCGCAGCATTCAGGATGCTGTGGGGTTATCCCCTTGGGGGTTCGACTCCCCCCTTCGGCACTTTTTAAACTTTAATCTCATTCAAAAATTCTGAAATCAGAAGAGGCGCAAGACTTCACGAAATCATCATCTAACTCAGGTGAGCAAAAAGAGGTGCAAGGATGGGCTTTTGGAAAAGGCTTTTCTCTAAGATCTCGAAAAAAGGAATATCCCCTCGATTAAAGGGTGACTTCATTCCCTTTGTAGTGAAGTGTGACAAGTGCGGGGAAGAAATAAGGATCAATGTCAACCGCAGGACCGATATCCAGAGTTTGTATGCCGAAGCCGGGGAGAAGGGAGCTGTTTATACTTTGAGAAAGGAAATCCTGGGAAAAAAATGTCCTAATTTAATAAACATAACGGTGGATTTTGACCGAAGTTACCGGATTCTGTCCCGCAATATCTCAGGAGGAAAATTCATCCCCTCCGAAGGAGAAACAGGGTAAAAGACCAATGAGCAGCATCGGACTGGAAGGGGTAGTAAAAAAATTCACTGATAAGGAGATCTCCCTGTTTAAAAAAAGGGGCCAAGAGATCAAAACCATCTTTGCCCTTGATCATCTCTATCTAGAAGCAAGGGAGGGTGAAACCTTATGCGTTATTGGACCAACCGGATGTGGAAAAACCACTCTTCTTAAAGTGATTGCAGGTCTAGAAAGAATTGATGAGGGAAATGTCTACTTTGACGAAGAGGATGTAAATGAAATTCCTCCCAAGGATAGGGGAATTGGCATGGTTTTTCAAAACTATGCTCTTTATCCTCACATGATTAGCAGAGAGAACCTGGCCTTTTCCTTCCGGCTACGAAAATGGCCGGAGGACGCCATTGATGAGAAAATCCGTTTTACAGCCAATACTCTGGGAGTTGGTTTCCATGCCCTCCTGGGACGTTTTCCCAAGAACCTGTCAGCCGGGCAAAAGCAAAGAGTCGCTCTGGGAAGGTGCATCATCCGAAACCCAAGAGTATTTTTACTGGATGAGCCGCTGTCTAACTTAGATGCAAAACTAAGATCAAAGACCAGAACAGAGATCAAACGCCTACTAGACAGATTTGGCATAACTACTGTCTATGTTACCCATGATCAGGCAGAGGCGATAGCCCTGGCTGATAGAATAGCTATTATGCGGGAAGGTAGAATTGAGCAGGTAGGTAGCTTTAATGAGGTCTATTATCATCCTTCCAATTTATTTGTAGCCGGTTTTATTGGTGACCCTCCCATGAATCTCTTACCCTTAGGCTTAAGAGAAAATCCTTACGGCCTTTTCTTAAGTAATCACTTACGGGTACAACTACGGGGATCCCGGTTTGAAATCCTAAGAAAAAAAGGCTATCTGGGAAAAGAGATAATTCTTGGTCTTCATCCCGAAGAAATCAGATTAAGAGAAAATCTTCCTGTCTCGGAGAAAATCTGTTCCTTTAGGGCCCGGGTAGATGAGATTGAGCTCACTATACCCAACATGCGTCTCTTTTTAAGCTCCGGCGAAGACAAGCTCACAGCTAATGTTGATCCCTCACCCAAGTTAAAGAAGGGTGAGGATATGGAATTTGCCTTCGACATTGAAAAAATTAAGTTATTTGACCCCCACACTGGACTAGCTATTGTTAATTGATACAAGATATTTGAGGGGGAAATAGAGCTTCGCCGATTCCTTCGGAATGCCCCCCTCAACGGCCCGATCGGCAGAGCCGACTCTCGCTTCGCTCGAGCAGGTCGGGCCTGCTCCCCCATTTTTCTAATATCTCGGGATTCTTCCCCTAAGTACTTACCTTGATCCGTCTTATCAAACATTCTCTTCCGGCTTTGATTTCAAGAGAAGTCGAGTTACAGCGCGGACACCTGAGGAGGGGGAAATATATGTGAAAAAAAGGATCATCCCTCAGACTCATACTTCCCTCATACTCACACTTCTTACATTTTATTCTGGAGAAAATTTTCTTTATGTAAATCTTTGCCCCCTGGGCGGGGGTATCCTTAAAAAGCTCCTTTAACCAGAAATGAATCTGCTCAGGATTGAGAAAAGTCAACTCTCCCAGCTCAAGATTAACAGACAAAATTTCCCTCACCCTTTTCTCCTTAGCTTGTTTTAATATGGTCCTGGCGATGGCTTGAGAGACAGAAAGATCATGCATGATTCTTATTCTCCTAAATGAAAGCACTGCAGAGACAATGGTTCCGAAGCGTAAATGCTCAGTAAACGCCGTGTCACATTGAATTTTCAGGGTAACCGCACTCTTTAGGGTGCGCAGGCTAAAGCCTGCGACTACCAAAAATGACGGGGTTCACTGAATACTTACTTTGAGGCTAAGTATAATATTCTCAGGCTTTTGTTAAAAAGACAAAGCCTGGATTATCTCTTTCATGCCCTTTCCAGCAATGCAGTTTGCCGGGATTACCTTGACGGCTGGATTAATCTTGTAGACGTCATCGGCTAACTTTTCCGGGGAGACCTTCATAGCTTCTGCTAGATCAATCTTATTAATCACCACTACATCGGCCTGGGAAAAGATATAAGGATGTTTTCTCACCATCCAGGGCCCTTCGGTAACAGAAACTAATACAATTCGACGATGGGATCCAAGAGGAAAATCCGCTGGACAGATGAGGTTTCCGACGTTCTCTATAAATAAAAGGTCGAGAGCTCCTAAATCGAACTTCTTCAGGGCTTTCTTAATTAAATTGGCATCCAGGTGACACTCCTTGCCCGTATTTACCTGGATCACCTTTATTCCTTCCTTCTCAATCCTGTCTGCGTCAATGGTAGTGGTTAGATCCCCGGCGATAACCCCAATCTCATATTTTCCCTTTAAATGAGAGATTAGATTCTTAATTAAAGAGGTTTTCCCGGTTCCGATGGAACCCATTATATCTATAGCCTGTATTTTATATTCATCTAAAATTTTTCTGTTTCGTCGTGCCAGTTCTTCATTTTTCTTGAGTAGATCTTCTTCTAATTCAATATCGAAGATCTCACCTTCTTCTGCTTTGATTGGCTCCATAAATGCCTCCTCTTTTCTTATCAAAAATATTTGTCTTTTTTGAACTGGTAGCCGGTAATCTCTTTTCAGCGCAGGTTGAAGCCTGCGGCTACCTTATATCCGGTGATCTCTTTTTAGTACTGTAGCGGCCGCTCCCAGGGCACCGGTATTGTCGCCAAGTTTTGCCGGAACTATTCTCACTCCCTTGATAGCAGCCTCAAGGGCATATTTTCGGGCATATTTTCTTACCGGTTTAAATAAAAGATCGCCGGCAGCAGTCATTCCACCTGATAGAATGACCATCTCGGGGTTTAAGATGTTAACTAGGCTGGCAATACCTATTCCCAGGTATCTGGCCGTCTCCTCAACTATCCTCTGACTAAGCTCATCTCCTCTTTCAGCCGCCTGGTATACCAGCTCACAGGTAATATCTTCCAGGTGGTCATGCACTAACTCCCGGAGAAGAGTCTTTCTCCCCGCTTTTATGAGAGAAGCTGTACGCTTTATTACTCCGGTTGCTGAAGCATAAGCCTCTAAACATCCTCTTTTCCCACAACCACAAACCAGTCCTCCCTCGTGGATTATCATATGACCTATCTCGGCAGCCGTGTCCCAGGCTCCGTGAAGAACCTCTCCCCCAATAATTATTCCTCCTCCTATTCCCGTTCCCAGGGTTAATAAAACTAAGTTATCTACCTTCTTCCCTGCTCCTATCCACCATTCAGCTAAAGCGGCGGCATTAGCATCGTTTTCCAAAAAGATAGGTAATTTAAGCTGGTCTGCTAAAATGCTAACCAAAGGTACATTATTCCAGCCAGGAAGGTTAGGGGCAAAATGAATTATCCCCTTTTTTGTATCTAGAGGTCCGGGACTGCCAACTCCTACTCCTTTTATAGAGGTGGAAGAAATCCCTTGTAGCTGTCCTCTCTCAAGGATAGCTCTCACCGAGCTCACTATCTGAGAGAGAGTTTTTTCCTTACCCTGCCGGGCCAGGGTAGCTCGGGTATCCTTCCCTACAACCTTTCCTTCACCATTAATAAGAAGAGAAACAATATTGGTCCCTCCCAAATCTACTCCCACGATATAATCGGAGGCGAATTTCATTTACCTTCCTTAAGAAGTTCTTTTAAGATTAAAACCTTCTAGCAGTTTCTAAAATTTTATCAGAATCCCTCTTCTGGTCAACTAAAAGCACGATTAAAAGGGGTAAAGGATTAGAGGGATAGGTAGTTTTCTTTTGGGAGAAGAATCGAGAATTTAGGGACTTTTATCCCACTTTGAATTCTATTGTCGTGGCTGAATGGGCCGGAAAAACATAGCTAAATCTAGGACTGATGTTTTTGATTGTCTTATTCTTTATTTTGATTCTTTCTGGGTTATCAAAATCATTCACTGCCATCACATCTGAGCCGTTAAGCTCATAGACTTTTCCTTCTTCTTTAACAGAAAAGCCTTCTATGGATATAGGACACTCTATATCTTTCTCCAGGTGATAATTAACTACAGCAATGTATAACTTATCCTTGCTTCTGCTCAAAGTCACCGAAGCATCCAAATAGGGAACATTGCTCAGCTTGAATTTTCTCTCGCCCAAAAGCGCTTTCCCTTCAATGTCGTAAGTTTCTGAATTAACTAAAGCATCTAATACTATTTCTCCCGTGTGATTAACAAAAAGTTCAAAGGCCCGGTAAATGGGAGTAAGATAAAGACCCTGTTTATCTGTGTGGATGGCTCCCAGTACGTTTACTAACTGAGCCAGATTAGCCATGGTTACGCTCTGACATAGCTTATATAGGACAATAAACACTCCAGCGGCGAATAGTCCATCTTTTAGAGCATAATTCTCCTCAAGGTCATTTTCCGGATTGCTTCTATACCAGATGTTCCACTCGTCAAGAGCAATTTTCACTCTTTCTTCCTCTCTGAGCAAAGGTTGAGCTGTCTCTATCACACTTTTGAGAACTTCTAGTCTTCTTTTCACCCAGTAAACAGAAGCCACAGTGTCATAATAGTCATCTGAACCCAGGTACTGATGATTGGAAATGTAGTCTATATATTTTCCTGCAGTTTTGACTACTTCCAGGTCCCATTCTGGGTCATCCGCCCCTACAGCGACGACTTTTATGTTGGGATCAACCACTTTCATAAACTTGGCATACTCCCTTAAGACTCTTGCGTACTCTTTCGCTGATCTATATCCTACTTGCCACTCTCCGTAGTTCTCGTTCCCTATGCCCCAGTATTTGACCCGGTAGGGCTCTGGGTGACCATTTTTCTCTCGCAGTTTCGCATAATAAGTATTTCCCTTGCTGTTGCAGTACTCTAACCAATGGATAGCCTCATCCAAACTGCCGGTTCCTATATTGACACAAATGTAAGGCTCGGCTTCTACTGCCCGACAGTACTCAATGAACTCATCCGTGCCAAATCTATTCGCCTCCTCTTTACCCCAGGCAAGATCAAATCGCACCGGACGACTTTTTTTAAGTCCAATTCCATCCTCCCAGTGATAGTTCGAGGCAAAATTTCCCCCTGGCCATCTTAAAAGAGGACATTTTATACTTCGAACAGCCTTTAGTACATCCTCTCTAAATCCATTTTCATCGGACAAGGCTGAGTTTTCCTCATATATGCCGCCGTAAATACACCGGCCCAGATGCTCAATAAAATGTCCGTAAATGTTGGCATGAATCTCGCCAATTCTCCTTTCCGCATCTACCTTAATCTTATAACTCATAGAAACCACCTCCTTTGTAACTTTGCTTTAAACATCGACTTCGATTACGTTTATCGAATGAGCAGGGAATCGAACTATCGGGCTTTTAGACAAATTCTCAATGCTCTTTTCAGTAATTGTAATCTCACGTGAATGGTCAACGTCATTGTAAGCTAGGATACCAGAATATCTCAACTGGTAAATCCGGGCCTCTCCCAATAATGTCCACAAATATTAGGATTCACTTTTCCTATCACTCTCTTCAAGTCGACTTTTATTCTAAAAGCCGTAATTTGCCTCCTAATCTTTCACGTCCTAGGTTTAGAGCTACTTTTCAACAAATCCTGCCATAGCTCCCATTCCGGCAACAAACTGTTTTTGCAAAATTAGGAATATTATTATGAGAGGAAAGCAGGCTAGAAAGGAGGCTGCCATTACTAGATCATATTGTGGTCGATATTGATTGACCAGGCTGGCAATTCCCACTACCAAGGGTAATTTGGTGGCTGTTCTCATAACTATCAAGGGCCAGATCAAATTGTTCCAAAATTCCATGGAAAAAAAGATAGCCATAGCCGAAATACCTGGCTTAGTCAGAGGTAAGACAACTCTAATAAAAAAAGGGGACGTGATTATTTTTTATGTTCTTCCTTTCACCGTTTTCTTTACAGCTTACTTGCTACTTCATAGATGACTTCATAAATTTCAAAAATAATCACGTCCCCTTTTATCCCCGATTTCTTGACATTAGCCTATTTTTATATATTCTGAAAAGCATCAGCCATCACTAGAGAGGAAAAAAATGATAGAGTTTCTGGAGAAACTTGCCATTAGTCCCTATCTAAAAGCAATCCTGGCTTTTGTCTTTTTTTACCTGGGAGCAAAAGTCATCTATCTTATTTTAACTCACTTGGTTGGTAGATTAGTCAAAAAAACCGCCACCCAACTTGACGATATTATCCTCTCTAAAGTAAAAGCTCCCATCTTCTATCTTATTATCCTGGCCGGAATTGCCACTGCGTCTAATTTTCTCCCCTTACCTACTCTAGCCAGAGTGGTCTTCTCAAGGATACTACTTTCCATAGTCATAGTCATTTCCTGTTATTTAGCCAGTTCTTTTATTAATGTATTAATTAAAGGCTGGTTTACCCAAAGAAGGATGGTCATGGGTAAAACCAAAGGACGAGAATTAATAATTCTTAGCCGAAAGATCTTGAATTTTATCATATTCATCCTCCTCGTTATCTTTATCTTGACTCTCTGGAATGTTAGGGTAACGTCTCTGGTGGCCAGTTTAGGTATTGCCGGCTTTGTCTTAGGCTTTGCTCTGCGAGACATCTTTGCCAACATCTTTGGAGGAATAGCTCTCATTGCCGACAAATCCTTTAAAATAGGTGATTTTATCAAACTAGAAAGTGGGGAGGTGGGAGAAATTATCGACATAGGTCTAAGGTCAACCCGGATAAAATCATTCGATGAAGGAAATGAAATCATCGTTCCTAACAATAGCCTGGTAACAAGTAAAATCACCAACTATGGTCGTCCTTTAATTAATTTGAAGATAGTAGTAAAGATAGGAGTAGCCTATGGCTCGGATATTAAAAAAACCAGGCAAGTCCTTCTGGATTGTGTCAAGAAGATAGACGGAATCCAGGAGGATCCTCCTCCCCGGGTTTATTTTATGGAAATGGCCGACTTTTCCCTTAATTTTAGAGTAGTTTTCTGGATCGCTGATTTTAGGCAAAGATTCGATACTCGGGACAAGTTCGTCTCTCTGGCTTATGAGGAACTACAATCTAAAGGAATAAAGATTCCTTTCCCCACCAGGACAATTCATATAGAAAAATAAAGATAGCCCATGATAAGAACATTGATTGCACCGGTAAAGTATGTTCAAGGAAGAAATGTTCTCAGTGAGGCAGGAGAACTTATCGAACCTCTGGGTAAGAAGCTGATGATACTCGCCAGTGAGAGAGTTACCCACATTATCAAGGACCCACTTTTAGCAAGTCTACAGCGCACCAATCTGGATTTTAAATTCGAAAAATTCAAGGGAGAATGCTCCCGTAAAGAAATAGAGCGTGTAAGCGAGGTTCTCAAAAAGGGAGGCTTTAATGTTATTGCCGGAGCCGGAGGCGGCAAGACTCTGGATACGGCAAAGGCAAGTGCCTATGAAGCTGGGATCCCGGTCGTTATTTTGCCAACCATTGCTTCCACTGATGCTCCAACAAGTGCTATAGCCGTGGTTTATACTGCCGAAGGTGAATTTGAAGAATATCGCTTTTTCCCTCGAAATCCTGATCTGGTATTGGTGGATACCCTGATAATAGCCCAGGCGCCGGTTAGATTCTTTGTCTCCGGAATGGGTGATGCTCTGGCTACCTGGTTTGAAGCCGATGCAGTGAATAAAGCAGGAGCTCAGAACATGGCCGGGGGTCGTCCAACGTCGGCAGCCTTAACCATAGCTAAACTCTGCTATGAAAACCTATTAAAATATGGCCTATCAGCGAAGTTGGCTGTAGAAAAAAAGAGAGTGACCGAGGCAGTGGAAAAAATTGTGGAGGCCAATACTCTTTTAAGTGGAATTGGCTTTGAAAGCGGTGGATTGGCTGCTGCCCATTCTATCCACGATGGAATGACAGCTCTCACGGCCTCTCACCGCCTCTATCATGGGGAGAAAGTAGCTTTTGGGCTTATTGTCCAGTTGATTATGGAAAACCGTGATCCGACACAGATAAATGAGGTTCTGGACTTCTGTATCCAGGTGGGCCTTCCGGTACGCTTTGATGATCTTGGCCTGGGTAAGGTCTCCCGAAGGGATTTAGAAAAAGTGGTAAGATTGGCTACGGCTGAAAACGAGACCATTCACAATGAGCCCTTTCCCGTCACAGAAGAGTTAGTCCTTGATGCTCTCCTCACCGCCGATGCTTTAGGAAGCTTTCGAAAAAAGTTAAGGACATCTCCTAATCTTGTATAATTTTGGTGTTTTATGCTCAGCTACTGAGTTTTCTTTTTCGGTCCCACCACCACCATCGTATAGCTCCCGAGGTCAAAATATTTAGCGGCCAAGATTCTAATATCCTCTTTGGTGACGCGATTGATGCCCGAGGCATATTGGCTAAAATTCTGATAGCCCAATCCGTATAGTTCATCTAAGGCACACTGAAGAGCCAGAGTCTGGTTAGTCTCCAGTCGAATGGCCTGGCTGCCGATTAAATCTTTCTTAGCTCGATTAAGCTCCTCTTCCGATACCTCGTGGATTATCAGCTTTTTTATCTCCTCCAAAAGTCCATCTCTGGCTATTTCTGTCTTCTCCGGAGCTGTGGCTATATAAAAGATGTAAGCGCCGGGATCCTCCAATCCTATAAAGGCAAAACTTCCTACACTATAGGCAAGGCCAAGCTCATCTCTAAGGCTCTGGTAAAGACGAGAACCTCCACCGGAAAGGATAGAGGTCATGACCTCAAAGGTATACCGGTCCTCACTCTTAATATCGATGCCCTGAAACCCTATCATAATCACAGCCTGCTTTTTCTCTATATACTTGGTGGCTACCCTCTCCTGGGTTGGTTCTAGCTCCCGGGGATTCTGAACCACAGGTAGTGGCCGAGGTTTAAAACCAGCAAAGGCTTTCTCCACCTTGGTTACAACCTCAGATGTTTCTACATCTCCATAAACAGCGAGAACCATGTTGTTAGGTCTACAAAATTCATCATAATATTTAATTAAATCGGCTCTAGTGAGTTTGGCTATACTTTGGGCCGAGCCAATGCGTTGAAATCTAAAGGGATGGCGGGTAAATAACGTTTCTTTAAACAATTTGAAGGCGGCATTAAAAATGTCATCTTCTTGAGCTTTGATCTGAGCTAAGATGATCCTTCTTTCCCTCTCTATTTCCTCGGAAGGGAAGGTGGAGTTCATAATAACATCGGCCAGAATCTCAAGTCCGGTATCAAAATCTTCCTTTAGTACGCTGACCGAGCAGCCGAAACTGTTATTTCCTCCGTAGGTATTAATGGTTCCACCCAGCGACTCTATTTTCTGGGCTATCTCCTGGCGAGTTTTAGTCTTAGTTCCTTTCAGTAACATCCTTCGGGTAAACTCACATATGCCATTGTTTTTCTCATCTTCGAACCTCAACCCCCCCTTAAATACGGCCTGCATAAAGACCGTGGGTAAGGTATGATTTTCCCGCACCAGAAGAGTCATCCCATTGGGAAGCTGGTATTTATTGATGAGCGGTGGTTTTTTCACCGAAATCCTTGGCTCGACGGCTAGTTTTTCCACAGCTGGCTGGAGAAGAGTTATGGTAAGATTATCCTGGCGAAAATATTTATTGGCCATACGCCTAATCTCTTCCCGGTTCACCTTCTGGATTTGCTTCACGTAGTTTTTAGAAAAATTAAGATCTCCCACCACCAGCTCATTCAAGGCAAGATCTCCGGCCCTATCTTCCATAGTCTCCCGGGAGAATATGTGCTCACTTACCACCTTTCTCTTGGCCTTTTCCAACTCCTCTTCACTCACTAACTCCACTTTGAATTGGTCTAGTTCTTTTAAGATTTCCTCAATAGCACAGTCCTTATTTACCTCATCCAGAGTCCCGCTTATACCAAAGATACCTCCATACCTGGGAGTATAAGACCAAGAAGATATGGCATTTACCAGTCCCTTTTCTTCTCTAATTTTTCTAAACAATCGGGAACTTCGGCCTTGGCCCAAAATGATAGCCAGAACATCCAGGGAATACATGTCTTTACTTTGAATGCTTACCGTACGAAAACCCATTAGTAGGTAAATCTGTTTGACTTCAAATTCTCTCTCCACTCTCCTTGTTCCCATTTGATCAGGTTCAGGCGGAACGTGCACTGGTGGCAGCGATCCTCGCTTAAAGTTAGCAAAAGCTTGCTTAATCTGGGCAAGAGCTATTTGAGAATCAAAATCTCCCGCTCCTACCAGTATCATATTATTAGGGCGGTACATCCTCTGATAATAGTCCAAGAGATCTTCCCTGGTTAATCGTTTAAAGAGAGTTCGATATCCAATAACCGGATAGCGATAGGGATGCTCACGGTAGAGAGTAGACCAGAAAAGATGACCTAAGAAGCGATCAGGATCATCCTCACCCATATCAATTTCCCGAAGTATCACCTCTCTTTCCTTCTTTAATTCCTCCGGGTCAAAAGCTGAATTCATTAACGCATCAGCCAGAACATCGAGAGCGGTAACAAAATGCTCACTCGGAACAACTAAATGGTAAACAGTACGATCGAAGGAGGTATAAGCATTAATGGTTCCTCCCAGACCACTTATCTCCCGATCAATTTCTCCCACTCCTCTTTTTTCGGTTCCCTTAAACAGCATGTGTTCAACATAATGAGATATCCCTGAGCCTGAGTACTCATCTTCAGTGATGCTTCCGGCTTTCACCCAAACCTGCCAGGCCACTACCGGGGCAGTATGAACTTCCTTCAGAATGACTATCATTCCGTTGTCCAGGACGTATCTTTGAGGCTGAGGAAGACTTTCCGAAATAGTGGCGGCTTGGGGGGCAGCAAAGATAGACGAGACGAACACACAGAGATTCACCGATAATGCCAAAATTGCCAAACCATGAATCCATCTTTTTCTTACCCTCATTTTACCTCCTTTATTTTTTCATTGGTGTTGTCAAAAATATTTGCCTTTTTTGGATTGGTAGCCGCAGGATTTATCCTGCGTTTCATGAAGTTTCTTTTCTCTAACATTTCTGTTTATCATTTCTCTACGCAGGCTGAAGCCTGCGGCTACCAAAAATAATCACGTCCCCTTTTTCCCCTTCCCCTTTTTCCCCTTTTTTACAGTTAGCCAGTGAAAGTTTGTCTACTGGTTCGCATCCGGGGTTCCAGGGCATCACGCAGAGCGTCCCCTAAGAAGTTAAATGCCAGAATGGTGATAAAGATGAAAAAGCCGGGGACTAAGATCCAGGGAAAGCTCGCCAAAACTCGGGTATTCATGGCTGCAGCTAGCATATTACCCCAGCTAGCTTGTGGTTCCTGAATCCCCAACCCCAAAAAACTCAAGGCACTTTCCCCTAATATATAACCCGGTACACTGAGAGTAGCTGCGACAATGATAAAGCTCATGGTGTTAGGTAAGATATGCCTTAAAATAATACGAAGGTCGGTACTGCCTAAAGCCTTAGCTGCCAGACTAAACTCCTGTTCTCTTAAAGAGAGAAACATTCCTCGAATGACCCGGGCAAACCCAGGCCAACCAATAAAACTCAGGATAAAGATGATCAATAAGTACACCGTAGTTGAGGGTAAAGCCGTAGGCAATAGTGCGCGCAAGGCTAAAAGTAAATAAAATCCCGGGAAGGCCATGATCATCTCTGCCACCCGCATCAAAAGATTGTCCACCACCCCTCCATAATAGCCGGCTATTCCGCCAATTAGCGCCCCGATACTAAAGGAAACTAAGATACCGACTAGCCCCACCGAAAGTGAAATACGGGCTCCAAAAAGTAGTCTGGTAAAAATATCCCGTCCAAATTTATCTGTCCCCAGAAGAAAGATGTGGCCAGGCGCCTTTGTCCCGAATAAATGAATATCAGAGGGAATTAACCCCAGAAACTTGTATTTTTCTCCTCTGACAAAAAAACGAAGGGGATATTTTATGGTGCGATCCGGTCGGTAAACTTTGAAGACTCTATCCACTAATTCATAATGGTAGACAAAGGGTTGTAAACTAAAATTACCCTCTTCATCAAAAAAATGGAGCCGTGCAGGAGGGTGGAAAGCCTTTCCCCGAACCTGCAGGTCACTCGAGTAAGGAGCAATGAACTCAGCAAAAAGGGCGAACCCGTAAAGCAAAATTAATATAATTCCGCCAATGATCCCTAACTGATGCCTTTTGAATGCCCGCCAGATGAGTCGGGTCTTGGTAACAGACCTGAGCTCTGAGAAAGTCGTATCTTCAGCCCGAGCCCCTTTTTTAGCCACTATTTAATCCTCCCTTAAGTCGAGAAAAAATCAATCATAACGAATCCGTGGATCAACCCAGGCAAGCATAAGATCAGCCACCAGGTTACCTAGAATCAGCAGAAGAGCACCCATGATCAGACTGCCCATTACCAGATATAGATCCATCTTCAGCACCGCCTCCAGCATCAATCTACCCAGTCCAGGCCAGGACATGACAATTTCTGTTAAAGCAGCGCCGGAAAGAAGCCCTGGCAGAGCAAAACCGAAGAGGGTGATCAGAGGGTTGACAGCATTGCGCACGGCATGTTTTAAAATGACTACCCTCTCGCTCAATCCCTTGGCCCTGGCGGTAATTATGAAATCTGCCTTCAGGTAATCCAAAAGGTTTCCTCTCATCTGCCGCACTAATCCTGCCATCCCAGCAGTACCCAAAACTATAGTGGGTAGAATCAAGTAATAAATACGATCCCAGATTTTACCCCCAAGACTCAAGGATTCATAATTGATACTGTACATCCCCCCTACCGGAAACCAGCCGGTCTTCATAGCCATATATAGCAGTAAAAGAGCAAAGAAAAAGTTGGGAATAGCCAACCCCAGAAAAGCAAAAACCGAGATTAATTTATCAAGCCAGGAATACTGTTTGACGGCCGAAAGAATACCTAAAGGAATCGACAATACCCAGGTGAAGATCATGGCACTAAGGGAGAGGATGAAGGTATTATATAACCTGCTCTTGATTAAGGTAAAGACGGGCAGCCTGTAAGCAAAGGAATATCCAAAGTCAAGACGCAAAATGTTCTTAAGCCAGAT
>DAOVGK010000037.1 GCA_030672445.1 Candidatus Aerophobota bacterium | reverse complement strand
GAGCTACAGCCTTACCAATTCTTCCCAGACCAAAGAGACCCAGGACTCTACCCCGGGATCGGAATAAGGGCTTTCCCAGCATAAAATCCCATTTCCCCCTTTTTACTGTGGTAGAAAGGTGAGCTACCTTTCGGGCACAGGCGAGGATCAAGGCCATTGCATGAGTGGATACCTCATCAACACAGTAACCCGGAACGTTAGCCACAATGATTCCTCGTTCAGTAGCTGCCTTCACATCAATATTATCTACTCCTATACCATAACGACAGATAACTTTGCATCTATCAAGAGATTTGATTACTCTCCCGGTTAGGGGAGCATATTGATTGAGTATACCATCAGCATCCTTAGCAGCCGCTATGACCTCCTCCTCGGTGGTGCAGTGAGCTCCTACAAACTCAGGATCAATTTCTTCTAATACTTTTCTTTCCAGATCAAGGGAAGGGTAGTCGTAATCGGTCACCACTACTTTCATTCTATTATTGGTCACGGTTCTTTTTCCTCTTTCAATGCAGCGTAGTCAAAATAGAATTTTTGTCAACCTGTACCGGAATCGGGATTTCCTTTGGGCTACTGGCGATTAAATTTGACAAGGAAGGAGGATTTGCTATTTTACAGTTATCTCAGTGAAGCGACAGTTCAGGTTTAGAAAAGAAAAATGCCAGTGCATATCTATACGGTAGGTGAGATTACCAGGTATATAAAAAGGCTAGTGGAAGGGGATGAGGCCCTGCAAGATATCTGGGTAAGAGGTGAGATTTCAAATTTTAGGGCACCTTCCCGACATCTATATTTTGCCCTCAAAGATGAAGAAAGCCTTCTTTCCTGCATTATGTTTCAGGATAGGGCCGATACTCTAAAGTTTACCCTTAAGAATGGACTGGAAGTCGCAGCCCGGGGAAGTGTAGGAGTTTATAAACCTCAAGGAAAGTATCAGCTCTATGTCCAGGAGATTCTTCCTCTAGGGGAAGGTGTTCTCTATCTTAGATTTGAGCAGTTAAAAGAAGAACTCAAGCGTCAGGGCTACTTTGAGCCCGAACACAAAGTTCCCCTACCCTATCTTCCCCAGAGGATAGGAGTGGTTACCTCCCCTGAAGGGGCGGCTATCAGAGATATCCTTACTGTTCTGGATGGACGTTTTCCCAATGTGGAGATTGTTCTTTCTCCCTGCCGGGTTCAGGGAGAAGAAGCTCCGGAGGAGATCGCTCAAGCCATTCGGGATCTAAATGATTACGGTAAAGTTGATGCAATAATCGTGGGAAGAGGGGGAGGATCTTTCGAGGACCTTTTCAGTTTTAATGAGCGGATAGTCGCCGAGGCCATTTATGATTCTCGCATCCCCATTGTATCTGCCGTAGGACACGAAATAGATGTAACTATCTCCGACTTTGTAGCTGATGAGAGAGCTCCCACTCCTTCAGCCGCAGCCGAACTCATAATTCCAAAAAAGAAAGACCTCCTTGAGTCGTTAAAAGGTCAGCAGCAGAGAATCTCTCATCATATAAATAACTATCTGGATACTGCTCATGCTGATCTCGATAAAATAAAGAGTTCTCTTGTCTTCCGACAGCCTTACCGGAGAATAGAGGATCTTGGACAGGAAATAGATGACTTTGAAAGGAGGATAGGTTCGTGCCTTGTTCAGAAGCAGGAGCTAGCAAGAAATCGACTTTCAAGTCTTGTCTACGGTTTGAGGCAATCGTCTCCCTTGAAAAGAATAAACCTTTCGAAGGACAAACTAGATAGACTGCGGGAAAAATTAGAGAGCCTGGGAAAGATGAGAATAGAAAAAGAAAAAGAGAAGCTATCTTCCGGGAAAAACCGACTGAGGGATCTTTCTCCTTTATCTATTCTGAAGAGGGGCTACAGCATTTGCTTTAATTATCCCAAGGGAGAGATAATTACGGCCTATAAGCAGGTTAAGAAAGGAGAAAGGGTAAGGATAAAGCTACATAGGGGGACACTATATTCTCGGGTTTACGAGAGGGAGGATGAGAGTGAAGTTTGAGGAAGCCATGGAGAGACTGGAAAAAATTACTCAGGAACTGGAGGAGGGTAATCTTTCCCTGGATGGAGCTCTGGAGAGATTTGAAGAGGGGATGAAATTAATCGGATTTTGTGAAAAAAGGTTAGAAGAGGCAGAGAAAAAGATTCAGGTTTTAATAAAGGAAGGAGATAAATTTAGACTAAAAGATTGGGCAGGAGAAAGAATCACCGAAGAAAAAGAAAAAAGCGGGAAAGCCGAGAATCTTAAAAAAGAGCCCTCATCAGATTTTCTTTTTCAGGATGAGGAAAATTAGGTAACGAGCTACCAGATTTAACAAATTACCACAAAATGGACAAGAAAATTGTCTCAAGTCCGATGTTCTAAGTCCGAAGTCGAAAACAAAGTCAAGATCAAAAAAGTCCGGCAACCTAGGGTCCAGTAACTAGCTAAAGATACAAATTCCTGAACTTGAACAAGGAAAAACCCCTGAATTATTAGGTGGGTCCATGCTGAAAATTCTTTACTTTATTTTTAACCATCCTTTGCTCATGGCTGTTTTTTGGGCCTGGATTATGGCCCAGGCACTAAAAGTGGTAGTCTCAGCCGTAGAGGAGAAAAAGATAAAATTCCACCGCTTTATAGAACCAGGGGGGATGCCCTCCTCTCATGCTGCGGCTGTGGTAGCCTTGCTCACAGGCGTAGGAATAAAGCAGGGGATGGGATCTACCATTTTCATCATCGTTTTAGTTCTGGCTCTGGTTACTATGTACGAGGCGATTGGCGTGCGCAGAGAAGTAGGAAGACAAGCAGAATTTTTGAATGAATTGATTCACCATCTGGCCTACCAAGCTAACACAAAACTCAAACTAAAGGAAAGCATGGGCCACAGCCCCATTGAGGTTCTAGTGGGGGGAATAGTAGGATTTTTCATGGCTTTGCTCTGGATGTAAGAGGAAAGAAGAATGTCTAAAACCATGGGGATAATTGTAAATAGAGAGAAAGAAGGTGCAGTGCAGTATGCCCGGGGTATGATCCAATGGCTAGAGGAAAAAGAAAATCGGGTTCTGGTAACTAATTGGTTAGGGAAGAGGATCCATCGGGATGATCTAGTAGCGGACAGAAAACAGATGGGTGAAATCTCAAATCTTGTTATCAGTCTGGGGGGGGATGGAACTCTTTGCCGAGCAGCCCGGGATTTTGCCCCTTATGAGGTTCCTCTTCTGGGCATCAATTTTGGGGGATTAGGCTTTCTTACTGAGATTCCTATTTCCCGATATCGGCAGGGTCTGAAGAAGATCTTAGCTGAAGATTACCGAACCGAAAAACGCCTCATGTTGGAGGCAAATCTCATCCGAAATAAAAAAAAAATAGAAACCTGTCTTGCTTTAAATGATGTAGTGATCAGTAAAAGAGGGATTCCTCGTATTATAAATCTTAAGACCTTCGTGGGCGGAGAATTTATTACTACTTACTCGGCTGATGGACTAGTTATTTCCACGCCTACCGGTTCTACGGCTTATTCTCTTTCCACTGGTGGCCCGGTAGTGCATCCCAATCTGGGGGTTGTGATTCTCTCCCCTATCTGCGCCCATACGCTGGCGGTGAGACCCTTAATCATCTCGGAAACAGATGAGATAGATGTCATTGTGGAGCCTTCTTCCGGTAAAACCCTACTTACCCTAGATGGTCAGGTTGTCTATGATCTAGAGGAAAAGGATATAGTTAGAGTAAAAAAGGCTTCCTCTCAGGCTACTTTGATAAGACTAAAGGAGAAGTTTTTCTTCAGAATGCTGCAAACCAAACTGGGATGGACTGGCATTAGTTATAAAGCTCCAGGGTAAAATAATGTTTTCGAATTCCCATTGGATATCTTCTCCGCTATGAAGGAGTAAGTAGATGACCCACAAAACTTATGATCTGGTAATAATTGGGGCGGGACCAGCGGGGTTGACAGCCTCTATTTACGCCCGCAGAGCTCGACTGGATGCAGTGGTCCTGGAAAGACTTGTTCCTGGAGGTCAGATTCTCCTTTCCCAAAGGATTGAAAACTATCCTGGGGTTCCACTTCCTATATCCCCTAAGAGACTAATGGAAAAGATGCAGAGACAAGCAGAAAACCTGGGAATGAAGCTAGAACAAGTTGAGGCTAAGCGAATTGAACTGGATGGAGAAAAGAAAATCATTCATACCCTCTCCGACAAGAAATATACCATGCTGGCGGTAATAATTGCCAGTGGCACTGAGCCAAGTAAATTAGGAGCTGAGGGAGAGGCAACATTTGTCGGGCGGGGGGTATCCTATTGTGCTACGTGCGATGCCCCCTTTTTCAAGGATCAAGAGGTGATGGTAGTGGGGGGAGGTAATACTGCCTTACAAGAGACCTTACATCTGGTTAGATTTGCCCGAAAAGTCCATCTCGTTCATCGCCGAGGAATGCTGAGAGCAGAAAAGATCCTGCAGGAAAGAGCATTTAGAAATCCTAAAGTTGAGACAATCTTTAGATCAGTAGTAAAAGTGATTTATGGAGATAGCCAGGTTAAGGGAGTCAAGCTCAAAGATCTAGAAACCGGGAAGATAAAAAAGGTCCCTTGCTCAGGAGTATTCATCTCCGTTGGCTTAAAACCAAACACAGAATTTATACGAGGCTTGGTAGAGCTTGATAAAAAAGGATTTGTAAAAACACGAGCCAATTTAGAGACTAATGTGCCCGGTGTCTTTGCCTGTGGTGACGTAAGAAAAAATTTGCTAAAGCAGGTAGTAGTCGCCTGCGGTGAAGGTGCCTTAGCCGCCTGCTCAGCGGAAAAATACATAAATAAAGTAAAGGGAATTGAATATAAATGAGTAAAATCGTGCTGTTTGACTGTCTTTTGTGAATATGATATAAAGGAGTTTGAGGCAGCGAAAAGAAGGAAATTTTCAGAAAACTAGAGAAAGAACTTTGAAAAGTTCACCAAAGCGGAACCGGTGAGAGGACAATTAATCAAGGTAGCATCCCAAAAAAGAGGGATTTTATTAGTCGTTTTAACGGTTAGCAGCCTAATTTTTCTAATTCCGTGGCTTGGCCATGGTGCTGATTATTTGCATGTCACCGACAGCGGCTTTGTCGGTCTTCCTATTAGTGTCAGAGCTATGGGGATGGGCGGTGTCTTTGTAGCCATAGCCGACGACTATGGAGCCTGCTACTTTAATCCAGCCGGTTTGGTTCAGATCAGGCAAAGACAACTGGGAACAATGCACGTCAATTTGCACGGGTTGGGTCTTCTGCACCATTATTTCCTCTCCTTGGTGGAACCCACTACCGGTATGGGGGCAGGAGGAATCAGTTGGAGTCGATTATCGGCGGATCTTGAACCGGAGAAATGGAATTATGACTTGATTTTCTATTCCTATGGACAGTTTTTGTCACCCACCAAACTAAGCCCGAAGGAGGCTTTTAGCTCCTGGGGAGTTAATCTAAAATACCTAAAACAGACTACTACCTGGGAGGAGGGCAGTGGCTATGGTTTAGACGCCGCCTTTTTCATACGAAGAAAAAAGTTCTCATGGGGAGCTAAGGTAGAGGATTTAATTTCTCAGGTAAAGTGGGGAACGCAGAGGAAAGAATCTATGCCCCTCACTGTAAAATTAGGCACAGCTTATAGATTTTCTCCCCGAGGCCTTTTAGCCTTAGATATAGGAGCTTGCCGAGAAGACTTTCCCAGGGAGATTCGCTTAGGCGGCGAGTGGTGGCCGATACAAGGTATCGGGATTCGCCTGGGAATAGTTAAAACATTCCAGAAGTTTGCTGATTTTAGTTTTACTGCCGGATTAGGTTTTCACATCCCGGTGGGAGAGGAAATAGAAAGGTTTAAGTTTAACTATGCCTTCTTATCCAACAGAGATCTTCGTCACACTCACCGCTTTTCCCTCTCCTATAGCTTCTAAACAGATATAAACCATCACTCTCCTGGTATGAAACTCATTTTCCCATTTACCCTCTGAGTAAAGACACTTAAAAGCTTTACCACGTTCTCTAGATCCCGGAGTGAAAGAACCTCTACCGGGCTATGAAGATAACGCAGAGGCACCGAGACCAGACCCGCTGCTACTCCTGCACGACTAATCTGAATGACATTGGCATCAGTAGGAGTGGCTTTAGCCTCCCCAGAAAGTTGGTAAGGAATGTGTTCTTCTTGAGCAGTGGTGATGAGTAACTCTTCTACTTTAGGGTTTATGTTAGCTCCTCGATAAAGAATGGCCCCTTCTCCTACACGTATCTCCCCCTCTTTCTTTTTATCCACTCCAGGAAAATCAGTGGCTATTCCCACATCCACAGCAATCCCTACCTGGGGATTGATGAAGTAGGCTGCTGTTCGTGCTCCTCTTAGGCCCACTTCCTCCTGGACGGTAGAAGTAGCAAATACGGCTGCTTCCAATGGCTTATCAGCGATGTCTCTTAGAACCTCGCACACCACAAAAGTCCCCATTTTATCATCAAATCCCCGGGAGACAGCCAGTTCACCCTGAAGTCTTTCTAATCCTTCAGAAAATGTAATTGGGTCCCCGATAGAGACCAGTTTTTCTGCTTCTTTTTTATCCTTGACACCTATATCAATCCACTGTTCAGAGAGCTTGACCACCTTCTTTCTTTCTTCTTGCTCCATGATATGAATAGGCTTTTTCCCCACCACTCCCAATACCGGACCATTTCGAGTGTGGATCTTTACTCTTTTCCCAGGAACGATATGGGCATCTATTCCCCCGATGGAGGAGAAGAAGATAAATCCAGCCTTGTCAATATATCTAATCATAAATCCAATCTCGTCGCAGTGTCCAGCTAGCATTAAACGGGGACTTCCTCCGGGATTTTTTACTGCGATGACATTTCCGTGAACATCTGTCTTAACCTCATCGGCAAACTTCGTCATTTGTTCTCTGACTATCTTTTGTACTGGTTGCTCAAATCCTGAAGGACTGGGAGCTTTCACTAGTTGCCTTAAAAACTGGAAGGATATTTCTTTCATCACTTCCCCCTTCAAGGAATTTTATCAATTATATTGCATCATCGCCGGACAGATGAATCTTAGAATTTTATCTGAACCACTTCCAGCTTACTCGATGTCCGGGGCTCGGGTTTATATCTTGGGAAGCTTACCCCCGGTTGCCAATACCGATAAGATAACGGTCGTTACTATGAAGATCACTACCAGGACAATGATAACCTTTCCCAGAAAAGTAACGGCCGCGGAAGGACCAAAGAAAGTTCTTACTCCTCCCCCGAAGGATGCTCCCGTGCTAGCCCCCCTTCCCACCTGCAATAAAATCATGGCTACCAACAAAATACAGACGATTACATGGATAGTCAAAATAAATCCCATCTTCACTCCTCATATTTGACAACTTTAACGAAGGAATCAATCTTCAGACTAGCTCCCCCGACCAGGGCACCATCTATATCTGGCTGTCTCATTAAATCCTTAATATTCTCCGGCTTTACACTTCCTCCGTATTGAATACGTGTGGAGGAGGATATCTCCTTCCCCCAAAGTTGTTCTAGGATTTCCCTGATGAAGCTATGCATCTCCTGAGCCTGGTGAGGAGTAGCAATCTTGCCCGTTCCTATAGCCCAAACTGGCTCGTAAGCAATAATTAATTTCTGTGCTTGCGGCAAATCAAGTCCTTCCAGGCATTTTTTCACCTGAGATTCAACAACTTCTTCTGCTCTACCAGCTTTCCTTTCCTCTAGTGATTCTCCTACACAAACCACGGGGATGAGCCCCAGAGAAAGAGCTGCCTTAATTTTCCGGTTTACTCCGGCATCGGTTTCCCCATAATACTGCCTTCTCTCGGAGTGGCCCAGAATCACATACTTACACCCTGCATCGAGCAGCATAAGAGGAGATACTTCTCCAGTATAGGCACCTTTTTCTTCCCAGTACATATTCTGTGCTCCCAGACCTATCCGACTATCTTCGATAATCTTTTTTACTGCCCAAAGAGAAGTAAAGGGAGGAAAAATTACTACTTCTACCCTCCTAACATCTCCAATCTCTTCTTTTAGCTGCTTCACCACCTCCATAGATTCCTTTACCGTCTTGTTCATCTTCCAGTTGCCACCAAAAACAGGTTTTCTCAAGCTTTGCTCCTATTTCTTATCACTTAGCGAGGTTACTCCTGGTAGCTCTTTTCCCTCCAGGAACTCCAGAGAAGCCCCTCCTCCTGTGGAGACATAGCTCATCTTATCTTTTAAGCCCATCTTCTGGAGAGCAGCAATGGAATCGCCTCCTCCCACCACTACCTTTGCCCCGGACTCGGCCAATATCGTGGCTATAGCCCGGGTACCTTCGGCAAAATCCTCAATCTCAAACCTCCCCATTGGTCCATTCCAGAATACTGTTTTTGCCTTTCTGATAGATTTCCCAAAGAGTTTTATAGTCTCAGGTCCAATGTCCAAAGCCAAATAATCGCGGGGAATTTTGTCCTGTGGTACTATTCTCATCTCCACATTGGGCTTTGCTTCCATGGCTATTCGGTGATCAAGAGGAAGGAGAAGGTGAGAGCCTTTCTGGGGAGCCTGCCTCATTATAAGATCCGCGTCTTTTACCTTCTCAGGATACAGAAGAGATCGCCCAACCTCTATACCTTTTGCTTTAAGAAAGGTGTAAGCCATCCCTCCCCCGATAAGAATGTCCTGGCATTTCCCCAGAAGATTATGCAACACTCCTATCTTATCAGAAACCTTAGCTCCCCCCAGGACAGCCACAAAAGGAGTCTCGGGCCGGGTAAGTATCTCTCCCAAAACCTCAAGCTCTTTGGCCATTAAAAAACCGGCCGCCGCTGGCAAAAACTGAGTCACCCCTACAGTAGAGGCATGGGCTCGATGAGCTGTTCCAAAGGCATCGTTGACGAAAACATCAGCCAGATCAGCCAACTTTTTGGCAAAGCCAGAATCATTTTTAGTCTCCTCAAGA
>DAOVGK010000015.1 GCA_030672445.1 Candidatus Aerophobota bacterium | reverse complement strand
AAGAAGGTAATATGAAATTCTTAATTGTCGGGGATAAGGAAGAGCCACTTCTGTACGATTATTTCGATAAAAGTCGCTTTCCGGGGATAGATTTGATTCTCTCAACTGGAGATCTGAGACCAGGGTATCTTTCTTTTCTTATGACTATGTTTAATAAACGCCTCTATTATGTAAGAGGAAATCATGACATCATTTATAGAGAGAAGCCTCTAAAAGGAGGAAGAAATATTGATGGTCAGATAGTGACATACAAAGGAATAAGAATACTGGGGTTTGAGGGTTCTATGTGGTATGGAGGAAGAGGTATAGAATATAGGGAAAAAGAAATGTGGTGGAAAGTGCTCAAACTCAGGCCGCGCATTTGGCTTAAAAGAGGGGTGGATCTTATTCTTACCCACGCTCCTCCCAAGGGCATACACGATGGAAAGGACCAATGTCACAAAGGATTCAGTTCCTTTAGGAATTTAATCGTTCGTTATCAACCTCGCTATTTTATCCACGGTCACCAACATCTTATCTATCCTCACGCTGGTGAGCGGGTCACTCAGATGGGCAAAACCCAAGTTATCAATTGCTATGGTTACTACATCCTGGAGAATGTCTGAGGTAAGGAACAACGTCGATGAGGGGTGAGGCTGAGAACTCGAAACTATTTGTCTTAGCTTGCTGGAGTATGACCAGTGTAGGAATAGTATTTGGCTCACTAGGTCCTCTTTTGGTACCTATTTCAGATACTTTTCACCTGAGACTAGCTCAAATGGGATTGCCCATTGTGTCTCTTTCGGCTGGCTTTCTCAGTGCCAATATTTTTA
Organism: Candidatus Aerophobota bacterium; assembly: GCA_030672445.1. Next base: position 12,220 of record DAOVGK010000015.1, on the reverse strand, counting down.
TCGCTTTTCTATGGAAGACTAATAGAGTCCGACTATTCTTAGTGCTCCCTTCCCTGGCGGCTTCATTGGCTCTGGCAAGCATCAGTCTCGTTCGTACTCCAGTCTTGTTCCTGGTGATCTTGTTCTTTGTTGGCATCAGTCAGGGGTTGCTCCATACCAGTCTAGACTGTTTCTTTTCCGAGGTCTCCGGTGAGGAAAGGACCAGACCCTTGAATTGGCTCCACGTCTTTTTTGGCATAGGAGCCATTCTGGGTCCACTGCTAGTAGGTATCCTGCTCGCCTACAGCGAGAGGTGGGATCTGGTCTATCTTTTCATAGGACTGGCTAGTTTGCCGCTGCCGGTAATGTTTTGGAGAAGCAACCTCTATGGAAATGGCCGTTCTTCCAGATCAACATTAACCCCTGTTAGTCACGGCTTGAATAAGCCTGTAACTTCACCCCTTTTCTGGCTAGCCATTGTAGGCATATTTCTTTACGTAGGGCTTGAGTTATCGTTTGGTTCTTGGACGCCGGTATTTCTGGTTAGGATAAGGGAAGTTTCCGTCGTCTCAGCCAGTTACAGTATTTCAGCTTTTTGGTTTAGCATGGTGGTGGGAAGATTCTTATTTGGTCGCTTTTTCCATAAGACCAATCTATCTCTTTCCCTGGTCGTGGGAAGTCTTGCCGCAGCTCTATTCACTACTTTAACCTTTGTTTTGAGCTACCATGGTCCATTAATCCTATTTATGGCCTTGTCCGGATTATCGCTCTCCTGGTTCTATCCCAGCATAATTGCTTTGGGAGCCAATACTTTTCCCAAACATATTGGGTTCTTGACCGGAACCCTGTCCGCCAGCGGAACCAGCGGTTCCATCCTTTTTCCCTGGCTAATTGGTCCTCTCTCTGAAATCTTAGGTCTTGAGAAGGGTGTCTTTATTGTTCCTCTGCTGTGTGTTGGACTGGCAGGTATCTTTTCTTCCTATGCCTTTTTACTGGCAAAGATCAAAGCAGAAGATAGAGGGTTACAATAAAGACAAGGCTCAAATTATTCATCTCTGAACACTTCTGCCTCCTCACTTATATTTTTTCCAGGTACTCCCTTAAATCAGCTTCACTTTCTGGTACAAATGCCCCATATCTCGAACCACATCTTTGTTTAAAATCGTCCGACGCGCATTTCGCTGACTCTACTTTTGCCTATCTCAGCAGCCTAAAAGAAACGAAAGCAAAGCCCGAAGGTGAAAAAGAAACATTTAACCATTTGGGATTTATCTGACCCTATCATAAATACTAACAACTCTAACCCATTTTGTCCAATTTTAGGGATTCACTCTGGTTTAATCGTCTGTTGCCTCCCCATTGAAGCGCTGTGTGATGAGGTGGAGTTTCACCCCACCACACGAAAGTCACGCTTTCGACCAAGCTCTCTTATGCCTCAGGGACCTTGGGCAGCGAAGCGAGCGCCTCCTTTACCTTTTCTTCGGGATAAGCGTAGTCTTCCAGCCTGCCATGAAGATAAGCATCATAGGCAGCCAGGTCAAAATGACCATGTCCACTGTGAGCTATGAGGATGGTTTTTGCTTCACCTGCTTCCCTACAGCGGAGGGCTTCATCAATGGCTATCTTGAGGTTATGGCATGGCTCTGGAGCAGTGATAATGCCCTCGATTCGGGCAAACTTTACGCCTGCCTCAAAGGTGGCAACTTGAGGCACAGCTCTGGCTTCGACTAAGCCCAAGTTATAGAGGTGGCATATGATTGGCGCCATCCCATGGTAACGCAATCCTCCGGCATGGACTGGTGGTGGAATAAACTTATGCCCCAGGGTATACATCTTGAGCAGAGGAGTGAGGCCAGCTTCGTCACCGAAGTCGTAGGTATAGGGACCCTTAGTCAAACTAGGGCAGGCTTCAGGCTCAACACAGATGATGCGCAGATCTGGTTTCTTCCCGCTAATTTTGTCCCTAATCCAGGGTAGGAATTGTCCAGCGAAGTTTGAGCCGCCGCCAATGTTGCCCACGATAATATCAGGATAGGCATCTGCCATCTCCATTTGTATTCGGGTCTCCTCTCCTACAATGGTCTGATGCAGCAGGACATGGTTGAGTACACTGCCCAGAGAATATTTGGTGTTTTTGTGGGCAACGGCGTCCGTTACTGCCTCACTAATGGCAATGCCCAGGCTCCCGGGGCAATCAGGGTCTTCCGCCAAGATACGTCGTCCTACCTCAGTGTCCTCGCTGGGACTAGGAATACACTTAGCTCCCCAGGTCTCCATCAAGATGCGGCGATAGGGCTTCTGGTTGTAGCTAATCCTAACCATATAGACCTTGATCTCAACGCCGAACATTGCACCAGCCATGCTTAAAGCACTTCCCCATTGCCCGGCACCGGTCTCAGTAATTATGCGTTTGACGCCCTCCATCTTATTATAGTAGCACTGAGCTACAGCCGTATTGGGTTTATGACTACCAGCCTGGCTCGTTCCTTCATATTTAAAGAAAATCTTTGCCGGTGTGTCTAAGGCTTTCTCAAGTCGATATGCTCGATGTAATATGGTGGGTCTCCAGGTGCGGTAAACAGCCTGCACTTCCTCAGGGATTTCAATGTAGCGCTCAGCGCTGAACTCCTGCTGAATCAGTGCCATAGGAAAGATGGGTGCCAGGTCATCAGGCGTAACTGACTTGCCCGTGGCTGGATGCAAAACCGGTGGCAATGGCTTCGGCAAATCAGGCAGGATATTATACCAATGGGTTGGCATCTCCTTTTGATCAAGAAAGTACTGTGTTCTCTCCATTTTATTCTCCTCTTTTGAAGATTTTCTTGAATTCGGATTTTAAGACCTAACTTTGGTCTACTTAAAGCTTATTCTTCTGCCCCCTTGCGGGGGCCAGGCTCGTCGTGAACAAAGGCGAGTAGACATTCTATCCTCCTTCGTTAGTAAAATTGTACTTTAATTGGACCCGTTGAGTTAGACGAGGATAAATCGGGGAAAAATACCTCAGGGAGGAAAGATAGATTAGAGTCAATTTATTTAATCTATTTTTTATATGGAAGGATGGGTAGGCATGCGGTGAGATAAAATATTCGAAGACTCTCGACTCTTCTCATCTAATCTCAACTGTCTCAGCTTATCTCAAAGATCTATTCTATTTAATCACATATTTATTTTTTGTCAAGTAGTCAGAAAAGATTTAATCTGTCCTGAATATTGTTACCATAATTGAAGGGAACTTGCTCTTATTGATAAAGTGAGGTATAATAGTTCTTAATTAGGGCCTTAACTCTGGGAAACCAATGGTAAGATATTAGCCAGTCGAAAGAGCGCAATGAAAGAAAATCTACCGGCAAAGCTCTGGCAAATAAGGATGGAAAAGGCAGGAGAAACAACAAGACTTTATGTAGTTTCGATCCACAAGCCCATGCTGGTATTTGAATCTTACTTTGGCAGACTCAGAAGGCGATTCGAGATAGCCCCCTCAAAGAAACAGGACCCACCGGTGTTTTACCTGCTTGAGGGAGAGAAATCCGAGGTGGAAAGAGCCACAGATATGCACGGTTTCAAGCTCAAAGCCATTACCGAACACCACATAATCTTGCAGGTGGAAAATCCAGAAAATAAAAATTTTTATGAAATCTCTTTTTTTAACCCCCGGTTAAGGGGCTTCTGGAGAAAAAAGTACATCTTCTCAAAAGACAAGAGGGAAGCAGCCAGTTTTGCCCAGCAATTTAAGGCAGACTATCACATCAGCGTAAGGAAAGCAGCTAAAATTGACGGCTATCCGGTAGAGTCTATTGAAAAAAACCGCATAATTCTCAACAGACTCACTTAAAAAATCATTGAGAGAAGTTAACTTTCTTTCTCAAATAGTAATAATGATAATCGCACCTGGAAGGTCAATCTCATTGAAACTATGGAAAGATTTGGCGTTGACTATTATCATGATAACCCTGGGTGTAGAAGAGGAAAGTAAAACTAAAAAAACTGGTGAAGAGCGTGGAGAAAGAATGAGCAGAAAATTGGGTAATACCGGAGTAAAACCTCTACTTAAGCTAGATCCAGAAGGAAAGTATAACCTGACCCTCAAGCATGCTAAGGAAAGGCTCAAAGGAATGGACGTGGCTGATATCTGTCAGAGAAGCAAGGCGAGTTATTCCCGAAAAGAAGGATTTTTTCTGCCCTATTTTAATTACATTCTGCGCATAGATCCTCAAAATTTCGCCGTTTATTCTACCGACCCTAAAAGATCGATAAACCCGCCCCTTGAAGCACTGATACTGCACTATCTTAGAGATGCCCGAACTATAAGGCCAACTGGCAAATGGGTGAGTTATCGGGAGCTACCCAGTGGAGGGTTCTATTATCCGGTTTTTCGAGCTCGAGCAGAAAGCCCTCTCATTAAGAGGCTTGGAAGTCAGCCACAGCTATTTAAAAAGGCTGCCTGCAGCTTGGGTGGAGAACCCATTCAATACGGCGATCTCGCTTTCAAAATTATCACCTTCCCCAGACTTACTCTGGTCTATATTCTCTGGACAGAAAATGAGGAGTTTCCAGCCAATGCCTCGATTCTCTTTGACAGCTCAGCCGAAAATCACCTGCATATTGAGGATCTCGCTTATCTGGGTGAAGCAGTAACCAGGGAGCTGATAAGATCAGCCCAGCGAATATAGTGAGCCGTATCACTCCCCGCTTACCTTTTGCCATGCCTCCTCATATGCCTTAAGGTCCCTCTCGGAAAAGAGAACAAAGCGCACCTCTTCAAAGTCATGTTCCTTAAGGAACTCTCGAACTGAAGAGAGAGCAATACGAGCAGCATCATATATGGGAAAACGATAGGCACCAGTACTGATAGAGGGAAATGAAATAGATTTAATACCTTTATCCTTGGCCAGAGTGAGACTATTGCGGTAAGCATTTCCTAAAAGCAGATTCTCATTCTGATTTCCTCCCGACCATACCGGACCAACCGTATGAATGACATATTTGGCCTTAAGTTTTCCTCCCGTGGTGACGACCGCCTCACCCGTAGGACACCCTCCCTGCCTGGCCCGAATCTTCTTACACTCCTCAAGGATCTCCGGACCACCGGCTCGATGGATGGCGCCATCTACTCCATCTCCTCCTAAAAGACTGGTATTGGCGGCATTAACAATTGCTTCGGTGTCCTGCTCAGTTATATCGCCCCGAATCAAGCTAAGCTTGGTATTGTTCACTTTGGTCTGCATTGCCTACCTCCACCGCAAAAAAATTTTTTATATAGATCCAGTAGCTCGACTAAACCCGATCCTTCAGATATCTTCTGAGTTCCCTCTCAAACTCCGGGTTCTTAAGAGCAAAATTAATGGTAGCTTTTAAAAACTCCCTTTTGTCACCACAGTTCCAATAAGTCCCTTTTATCTTACAGGCATAGATGGTCTCATTTTTGGAAAGATTCTTCACTCCATCGGCTACCCAGATTTCTCCCCCTTTTCCTGGCTTGGTTTCCTCCAATGCTTCAAAGATTTTTGGGGTAAATACATATCGTCCTACGCTGGCCAGATTGGATGGAGCATCATCAGGGTGAGGCTTCTCGACGATATCTAAGACCTTGTATATCCCTTCTTCGACCTCTTCGGACTTTATTACCCCAAATTGTGAAATTTTTTCCCTGGGCACCTCCATCACTCCCATCACCGAGCTCTGGTATTTTTCAAACACTCTGACCATTTGACTTACGGCTGGTATTTTTGCCTCTATTATGTCGTCTCCATAGGAAAAAGCGAAGGATTGATCGCCTACCACAACTTTAGCACAGAGAAGAGCATGACCGTTTCCTAGAGGCATCTTTTGTCTGACATAAACAAATTTAGCTAGATTAGATATTCTCTTTACTTCCTCTAGCAGGTCCAGCTTATGTGCTTCTTTTAACCGGTACTCAAGTTCAAAACTTCTGTCGAAATGGTCTTCTATGGATCGTTTGTTTTGACCGGTAACCAATATAATTTCCTCAATACCAGCGCTCACCATCTCCTCAACCACATACTGAATAATGGGTTTGTCAACCAGGGTAAGCATTTCTTTGGGCTGAGCCTTAGTCGCCGGAAGAAATCTAGTACCAACTCCAGCCACTGCAATAACGGCTCTTCTTATTTTTGGAGTCATTGGCTATATCTCATACCCACTTAACCGGAAGGTTTACTTTTATCTTTCAATCTTTGGGATATTTTCTTCTCAAATCCTCTCCCCGTAGGTCGATAATACTTCCTTTTTTCCAGACCTTGGGGTAGATATTGCTGCTCCACCCTGGCCTCAGGAAAGTCGTGAGGATACCGGTAATTCTTTCCATAACCTATTTTTTTCATCAAGGGAGTGACAGGGTTACGAAGATGCAAGGGTACCGGTAAATTCAAAGTTCTGGCCACATCTTCTTTGGCTTCTAAAAGTCCAGTGTAGGAAGCATTAGATTTGGGAGCAGAAGCCAGATAGGTGGCAGCCTGAGCCAGATTAATCTGGGCCTCAGGCATTCCCACAAATTCTACTGCCTGAGCTGCTGCCGTAGCCACCGACAAAGCCTGAGGATTGGCATTACCCACATCCTCAGAGGCAAAAATAACCATTCTTCGGGCAATGAAGCGGGGATCCTCCCCGGCTTCAATCATGCGGGCTAGCCAGTAAAGGGCAGCATCTGGATCCGATCCTCTCATAGACTTAATAAAGGCAGAAATAACATTATAATGCTCCTCCCCTGCTTTATCATATAAAAGAGCCTTGCTCTGCAGAGCCTCCTCAGCTTCCCTCAGGTGAATGTGACGAAAACCATTCTTGTCCGGTTTACCAGTCTCAGCAGCTATTTCCACCGCATTTAAGGCCACTCTGGCATCACCATTAGAGCCATCAATGATTAAATCTAGAGCCTTTCGGTCAATCTTTATCTTATACTCACCGAGGCCTTTTTCCTTATCTTTTATGGCCCGGTCCAGGACTTTTTTAATCTCCTCCGAGGCGAGCCTTTCCAAGGTGAAAATCCTGGTTCTAGAAAGAAGCGGTCCAATAACCTCAAAACTTGGATTTTCGGTAGTAGCGCCAATTAGAATAATGGTTCCATTTTCTACATGAGGAAGAAATGCATCTTGCTGAGCTTTGTTGAACCGATGAATCTCATCGATAAAGAGGATGGTCCTCTGATTATAGACTTTCAGCCTGGCCTGGGCTTCTTTTGCCACTTTTCTAACATCGGCCACTCCTGAAGTAACTGCAGAAAATTGAACAAAATAAGATTTGGTAAGATGAGCAATAATCCTGGCCAAAGTCGTCTTTCCTGATCCCGGGGGTCCCCAAAAGATAAGAGAGGCCAGTTTATCCTCTTTTATCATCTTCTGCAAAATTCTACCCTCGCCAACAATATGTTCTTGGCCCACAAACTCATCCAAGTTTTGGGGTCGGATGCGATCAGCAAGAGGAGCCTGCTTTTTCTTATCTTTTTCTTCCCCTGAATGAAATAGATCCATGCTCATAAATTCTACCTTTCTTAACTTACCATCTTTTTCGTATCTTTGTTACTCTAACTCACGCACCTTTCATTCTAAGTCTTTCCATTCTCTTGCAAAATCTGCATTCCGTTAACATTTTACAACAAAAAAGGCATAGGTCAAATAATATAAAGCTTAGGTCTAGCCAATTCGGTCACCTGTCAGTCCACCCTGACCACTCCTTTTCACCACTCTTGACGTCAAAAAAAATAGGAGTATATTATAGTAGAGTTAGACGAACTCAAGGAGGAGATGTTGTATGAGCAAATAAAGGTAAAATTCCTATTTTAGAAGGGGATATTTCTGGAGATTCAAAAAAGGGATTTAGTCGAAGAAAGCAACAAAACTATAAATCTGAACGATAAAAGTCCAAAAATGGAGGTGAATTATGATTCTAAAATCTGGAGAGGAAAAAAGACAAGAAGAGGAGGTCACCGTCCAGGAATTTAAATGGGCGGGAAGTCCTGAAGAGGCGCTCCAGGGAAAGGGAAAAGTTTATCTTACTACCCACAGATTAATTATGGAAAGAGAATCTGAAGGAAAAACAGCAAGGGTTTTTGAGTTTCCTCTAAAAGCTGTTCAGCGAGTGAGCACCAAAGGATTATTTAGCAAAATCCTCTGGCTTGAGGTTAACCTCTCGAAGGTAGAAAGTGACGTTAAGAAGGTGAGTTCCTTAGAGAAAAAAGGATTTGGCACGCTTCAGATTAAGGTAAACGATCCCAAGGCCTGGGCAAGCGAGATAGGTTTCCGAAGTAGGAAGGAATAAGGAACTCGATTAGGGAGTGGATCTTAATCTTCTGGTTGCTTTAAGAAATTCAGTCTGGTGAGTCTTTTTTCGAGTTTCTTTAGTTTGGCTAGAAAATCTCTCAAACCTCGGGGATCATAATCTGCCTCATAAGCGTATCTTGTTCCCAGCCGGTCAGATTGAAACTCATCCTCCCGGCTATATCCCAGAAGAATTAAGCTAAAAACGACATCGATGATTTTTCTAGTGTCTTCGTCCTTGAGCAGAAGACTTGCCAATATGGTATAGGCTAATATCCCTTGTATCTTTTTAACTGCATGTCTGGCTGTGACATGACCAACCTCATGTCCCAGAATACCAGCCAACTCCGCCTCACTCTGCATAGTCTTTAATATCCCAGTAGTTACGTAGAACCATCTTCACAATCAAGTCATTCTTTCAAATCCGAAGCTGATAATAAATCGCTTGATTTTTTGCTCGTCTGCGGTATAGTTAGCTGTAATAAAGTCTCAGTCGATTCTTTTTGGCCTCGACAGTTATTTTACGTTTAGGAGGAAAAAATCAAATGGTCAGAGAAATTACCGTAGTGCCTGATTTTACACCGGGATTTGTGGAAGTGGGTGGTAGAATACCCAAGTTTCAGTATTCTCGATCCTTAAGGCAAGAACTGGATGAGAGTAATCTCACTCCGGGAAGGTGTCTGGATTTACTTAAATGTATGCTCTTTATCAGAAACCTGGAGGAGATGATACGGGAGCTACGAGAAAATAGGGGTAAGTACGGCCCCATCAAATTTCTTTATGGCGGTGCTGCCCATCTTTCCATTGGTCAGGAAGCAGTCTCCACCGGAGCTGTAGCAGCCATCGAGCAAGATGACTGTATCACCAGTAGTCACAGAGGACATGGAGATAGCTTGGCTAAAGGCTACTTTGCCATTAAAGCTATGGACCGCACTGATCTGGTAGAGCTCATTACTCAGGATGAGAAATTACGCCATTATCTAGGCCTGAAAACCGACCTCAAAAGCCATGAGGAGCTAATGGAGGAAGCTCTTAAGCTACATCTTTTTCGAGCCATAGCGGAGCTTTTTGGAAAAGAAGCCGGCTACTGCCGAGGAAGAGGAGGAGGAATGCATATCGCCGATTTTAGCAAAGGCCATCTAGGAGCCAATGCCATTGTGGGAGGAAGTCTGGGTATGGCTGTGGGTGCCGCTTTCGCCTCAAGAATTCTGGAAGACAACCGGGCGGTCATATGTTTCGCCGGGGATGGTGCCTTCAACAACGGAATCGCCCATGAGGCCATGAATATGGCTACTATGGCTCAATTTACCAATGGACTGATGGACAAGAAATTTGGTATTCCCACTATATTTGCCGTGGTCAACAATCAATATGGAATGACTGGCCAACAACGGGGTGAAGTCACGGGAGTAGAATTCCTGGCTGAAAGAGGCTTTGGTTATAACAAGGAAGGAATGCATGCGGAAGTTGTTAATGGTATGGATGTATTAGCTGTCCATGATGCCACCGCAAGAGCGGTAGAGTTGGCCAGACAAGGTAAGGGCCCCGTCCTATTAGAATTCTGGTGTTCCCGTTATAAAGGTCATTCTTTAAGTGATCGACTGGATAAGGCTGAGGATGAAACCTACCGAACTCTAAAAGAGCTGGAAGAATGGCAAAAAATAGATCCTTTAAAGACTTTTTCTCATAAGCTGATGAAGGAAAAAATTTTAGATGAGAAAATCTTGAGAAAATTTGAAAAAGAGGCCAGAGAAAGAAATGAGCACATGGCAGCCAAGGCAGCTGAAGCACCCAGTCCTGATCCCAAAACTATGTACTTTGGCCTTTTCAGTAGCACATCTTCGAGCCAGGTTCCTTCTCAGTTTAGAGATACCCCTGTTCTAAAGAAGCCTGACTTTCTTGATAGAGACCCAGAGGTAGAAATTACCTATAGAGAAGCGGTAATAGAGGCTTTCTTTGAAGAAATGAAACGTGATCGGCGAGTTATACTATGGGGAGAGGATATTGCTGACTATGGTGGAGCCTTTGGAGCAACCCGGGGGCTTCTAGAGATTATGGGAAGAGATCGTATTTTCAATACTGCTATTTCTGAAGCAGCTATTGTCGGTAGCGGCCTGGGAGCGGCTATGAGGGGTCTAAGGCCTGTGGTAGAAATTATGTATATCGATTTTATTTTGCTGGCCATGGATCAAGTAGGAAATCAAGCAGCGAAGTGGAAATATATGTCCGGTGGCCAGCCGACCATACCTTTAACCATAAGAACAACCATTGGTGGTGGTAAAGGATATGCCGGACAACACTCCCAGAGCCTGGAAGCTGTACTACCGCATTTCCCGGGACTCAAAATTGCTATGCCCTCGGATGCCTATGAGGCAAAGGGCCTCTTAAAAGCAGCTATTAGAGACGATAACCCGGTGATTATCATAGAGCATCAGAATTTATACCGCCATCCTCTAGGAAAAAGTCTGGTTCCCAAAGAAGATTACCTTATCCCACTGGGAAAGGCAAAGATCAAAAGAGAAATTGATACCGCCAAAAATGGGAGCAGAGTTACCATCATTGCCTGGTCCTTTATGGTGCCTCTGGCTATGAAAGCGGCTGAGGAGCTAGCCAGAGAAGGAATCGAGGCCGAGGTCATTGATCTTCGCACACTTTATCCTCTTGATATCGAGACTCTGGTAAAGTCAGTTCAAAAGACCAATAAAGCTGTGGTAGTTCATCAAGCTGTCAGGTGCATGGGTTTCGGGGCAGAAGTGACGGCTCAGCTTCAGGAAAAAGCCTTTGACTATCTGGACAGTCCCATAATAAGAGTAGCTGCACCCAACACCCCTCCTCCTTCGGCACCGGTATTGGAAAAAGCTTTTTTGCCTGATGAAAAAGATATTATGGAGGCGGTAAAAGGCTTAATGTAAGGGGGGATCGTCTACCTCATAAAGTGTTCAAGTAATTCAAGAGAAAAGTTTTTTCATTATGGAGATTACTTCCTCAATGTCGTCTTTGTCCACGCCAAGGTGAGTAACCGCCCTTATCGAACGATCATCCCGAGGAAGAACCAGAACCCCTTTGTCTTTTAATTTGCTTACTACAACTTTTGAATCCATTCCTTGGCCAATAATCTCGAAATAAATAATATTCGTCTGGACATTCTTCGGATTTATCTTAAAAGACTTAAATTCACTTATGGCCTCTGCTAATCTTTTGGCATTGGCATGATCTTCTGCTAATCTTTCAACGTGATGATCCAGAGCATAGATGCCTGCTGCAGCAAGATATCCTATCTGTCTCATTCCTCCACCAAACATTTTTCTAAACCGATGTACCCGGTTAATGAACTGTTTGCTTCCGGCTACCATTGTACCAACGGGAGCTCCTAGACCCTTGGATAAACATAAAATCGTTGAGTCCACGTATTGCGTATATTTCTTGGGATCGATCTCCAGAGCGACAGCAGCGTTTAACAATCTAGCTCCATCCATATACACCAGTAAGTTATTCTTTCTGGCTACTTGGAAAATCTCTTTTACCACTTCCAGGGGATAGATGGACCCACCACCTCTATTATGGGTATTTTCAATCCAGATGAGGCGAGTCACCGGCCGGTGATGGTCACTGGAATCACGGATCACTTTTTCTATCTGGGAGGGGTGGAGAATCCCGCGGTTGCCCTCCAGAAGATAGAACTGTACCCCAGATAAAGCCGCTCCCCCTCCACTCTCAGAGTTAAATATATGAGAGTTCCTCTCCACAATTATCTCATCTCCAGGTTGAGTCTGAGCCCTGAGACTGAGTTGATTAGCCATGGTTCCGGAAGCAACGAAGAGAGAGTCTTCCTTCCCCAAAAGCTTAGCTACTTTTTCCTGCAGGAGATTGGTGGTGGGATCTTCACCAAACACATCATCTCCGACCTCAGCTTTAAACATGGCCTCAAGCATTCCTCGTGTGGGTTTGGTCACGGTATCACTGCGAAG
>DAOVGK010000004.1 GCA_030672445.1 Candidatus Aerophobota bacterium | reverse complement strand
TATAGGAGAAGAATTCCCTTCAGTTTCCTGGGAATCTGTTTTCCTGAAGAAGAAGTTTTCAGTAAGGGCATCAGGGATTTTGTCCGAACCTGTGTTGCTGTTAGGGGCTTCGTTGGAGCAAGGATCGGTCTGGTTGGTCCCCGACCAGAAAGATTTGAGACCTGTGCTATCAACGAATTTCCTATGATTGAACAATTTGGTCAGAGGGTCGTTCCTATATCGTTGGTGGATATTTTCCACCGAGCAGACGAGGTCGAGGATGAAAAGGGAGTTACTCGAATTATTGATGAAATCAAGGAGAGCGCCAATTGCAAGCTTGTCAAGGAAGAAACACTCCGCAAAGCAGCCCGACTGGAAATCGTCTTGAAAGAATTCGCTCAAGAGAAAGACCTATCAGCTATGGGTGTTCAGTGCTGGACCGCCATGCAGGAGATCTATGGAATATCGGCCTGCTTGACTCTGGGGCGACTGACCCAGCAGGGGATTATGACTGCCTGTGAGGTTGATATTCATGGAGCTTTAACCATGCTGGTTCAATATCTAGCCACACTCAAAGCCACAGTTCCTCACTTTATTGACTGGACCATCCAGCATCAGCGAGAGAAAAACGTTTTCCTGGCCTGGCACTGCGGCAATGCTCCCATGGAGTTGAAAGCAAGGGATTCTCAAATCTACCTAAAAAGTCATAGTATCCTTGGCGAGATGCTGGGACGGGAAAGATGTGAAGGGACGGCTGAGTTTCAGCTTAAAGAAGGTAAGGTTACCCTCAGTCGTATAGTTGAGTATGACGGTGAGTTCAAGATGTTGATCACTAAAGGTGAGATAATCCCCAGCAAAGACAAACTCAGGGGCTCCTGGAGCTGGGTTAAGGTTAGCGATCTAGCAAACCTGTACCGAATCCTGGTTGAAGAGGGCTTTATTCACCATGCTTCTATGATTCACGGCGACATTAGGGACTCGTTAGTTGAGTTTTGCAGGTTTACAGGAATGGAGGCTGTTGTCATTTGACGAGCTAGCTAGTACTTCGTCTCAAAGGTTATGCCCTCCAGAATGCGCTGATATTATTGACACGGCCTTTGAATATGTTGTGATTTTAGGAGTCCTGTGTGAATTTGAATTAAAAGAAAAAACTTAACAGATTTGGATTACTGCCTTAACACAGGAATCTTTATTATCCCTAACAAATTTTAAACCTCTTTCTGTATCCTCAAAAGAGAACTTATGAGTCATCAGAGGCTTAAAATCTAATTTCTTGTCCTGGGCAAGCTTTACTATTCTAGGATAGATGTTTGCATATCTGAATATCCCCAGTAAATCAAGCTCTTTAGATATTATCAGATTAGTGTTGAGCTCTATCTCCTCTTGAGCAGGTAAACCCACCAATATCACCTTGCCTCCTCTCCTAGCTAACATTACTGTTTCCTGAGTTGTAATTACACTCCCTGCTGTTTCAAAAACGACATCAAACTGAGGACCGAACTTGGTAAGAATGTCTAATTTATGAGGATTAACCGTTTTCCTGGCTCCCGTTTCTTTAGCCTTCGCCAATCGAAACTCGTAAAGATCTACCATAGTTATATCATTCTGTCCCGTGCTTAATGCTGAAAGAAGGGTGGCCAGACCTATAGGACCTGCTCCTAGAATAAGAATTTTGCTTCCCAGCTTTAAGTTTGCCCTTTCTACTGCATATAATCCTACTGCAAAAGGCTCAAAAAAGGTCGCTTCATCGAAACTTGTTTTTTCAGGGATTTTAAAAGCAAAATCAGCAGGATGGACAACATATTCAACTAAAGCGCCGTCAACAGGGGGAGTGGCCATAAAACTCATCTCAGGACAGAGATTATACCTTCCCTGCTTGCAATAACTACATTTTCTGCAAGGTATACCTGGCTCCAGGACAACCCTGTCGCCTACCTGAAAAGTGCTTACCTCTTCTCCCGCCTCCACAACTTTCCCGGAACATTCATGGCCCAAAATAAGAGGTCTCTCTACCACAAATTGACCAATTCTTCCTGTCTCATAGTAATGCACATCAGATCCACAAATCCCCACCGATTTCACCCTTACCAGGATCTCCTCCGGCTTAGGTGTTGGTTTCTCTATTTCTCGTATTTTTATTTTACGAGGCTTCTCCAGATATGCGGCTTTCATCTTCTTCCTGTTATTTTCACTGCCCTTTCGCTCTCTTATTTCTGGTAAAATTCCGGTATCTTAACCTTGCCTTATGATCGCGATCATTAATGCCGCAGAGAGGATAGTAGCTACCCACAGGCTGATATGACTCTCCACAAACCGCATCCACAAAAGATGAATAGCTATAAATGTAACTATACCTATGAAAATACGATCTCCAATCGTTGTTGGCATTTTACCGATATGATTTATTTTCCTGTGGAGATTTTCAAAAAGAGAAACTAGTTTTTTAATGTTTTTCTTGCGTCTTGAAATCTCTTTTGCTCAAGGTAAGCCGGTTTCCTTAATTTGTTCGTCTCTTCCCGGTCTTATTTTTAGCTTCTCTTTAATTAGTTTAATTTTGTGAACTCGAATTCAATAATTTACCACAAACTTGAGCAAAACCACAAAGGAAAATTGTTCAAGTTCCATAAATATTTCAAAGCAATCCAGCTTTTCAGTAAACACCGTATTCTTGCAGAGTTTCCCACATAGTCATAATGTTTTCAGGCGGAACATCATTTTGGATATTATGCACGGTACCGAAAATAAAACCTCCTCCTGGAGCAAGATCGTCTACTCTTCTTTTTACCTCGTCCTTTACCTGTTGGACTGTACCATGCGGAAGAACATACTGGGTATCAATACCACCACCCCAAAAAGTCAGCTCTTTACCAAATTCCTTTTTCAACCTAGCTGTATCCATTTTTGCCGCCGACACCTGGACAGGATTAAGAATATCTATTCCTGCTTCTATGAGATCCGGAATCAAATCATATACTGAACCACAAGTGTGAAAGAAAATATAGACCTGACCCGGAGCGACTCTTTTAATATAAGAAAAGAGCTTTTTTTCTCTCGGTCTCACATATTTTCTATACATCTCAGGAGCAATTATGGTGCTATCTTGCATCCCTAGATCCTGTCCCTCCATAACTATCAAAGTATAATATCCCAGTTCTTTTAAGACCAACTCCCAATAGGTCATTCTTATATCCAATAATTTATCCATTAAATAACAAGCCGTTGAAGGATCAGCCGCAAGATCCATATAAAAGTCCTCAAACCCTCTCATCCAAAAACCAAGCTCAAAAAATCCTCCTCCCAAAGAACCTACTACAATCGCCTTATTTTTTTCTTTAAATTTCTCTGCTTTCTCTTTCAATCCAGAAGTGTAAGCAAAGTCGGCAGGGTTTGGCCAAGCATAGTTGCTGATTCTTTCCTTATCAATCTCTCCTTTTAGGGGATGTCCACACATGTCATAATAATATCCTCTCTGCTTAGGCATTCTCCATTTAATTCCCCAAGTATCGGTGAAATATGTATAACTCTTATCCTCTGTAAATTCGGGTTGCTTCCCTGCAATAATGCTGGGCATCAAACCCCGGGCATCAACTTTAAGTCGATGGCATACATCTTCATCCACCTCAGCTAACTGTTGAACAATATCCCACACCTGTATCTTCCTTCCATCCATGCCAAGATAAAACAAAAGATTTTTGTAGGCACCTGCACAAATGCCGGTAACAGCAGTACTCCCTACGTCAAAAGGAACCCGATCCGGCTCCTTGTGTTGAAGGGCCAATTTCACCCTTTCTTCTGAGGTTAAATCTTTGACCATTTATGCATTCCCTCCCTCTTTTATTTCTCAAAAACAATTTTTGTACTCTGGCATTTTTCTGCCCAAAATCGGCTTCAAACTAGTTTACGCGCCAATACGTTAACACTAATCACTTGTGAACATCTTTCTGATTCTCTTTTCCAATCTGCATCTATTCCCATTTTTGCAAAGATTACTTTTTGGGACAGAGGGAAGATAATGAAAATTAAATCTCATAGCCTGTTCTTCAAGAGAATCTGCCCCTTAGAAGAGAAAAAAAATGTAACATTCCAGCCTCATAGCCACAAAGGTTTCAACTTATTCAAGACTTTGGCAAAAATTAGCCCTCAATCGAGCTCAAAGCCTTATTAGTAAAGGCTTAGAACGTTGTGGCTATATAAGGCTTTAATAAAGGATCTTTGATAAAATGGCTCTAATCCCTTATGATACTTGAATATTTAAATTCTCGTATTATAAGGGAGGCTGAAATAGTGAGAAAGGTCTTGTCAACTGCAACGTAGTTGTTACCTCTTATTATGTAGACAAGACAAAAGATTTTCCTGTTAATCTTTCTCCTTACATACCAGCTGATGAATTTGAAGAAGGAGAAGAAGACTCTCCAGATTTCTTTACCAAAATCCAGCTTAGCAAAAAACTGGTGCTGGACGCTCTTAAAAAGGTATCCAGTTTGAAGAACTCCTCTTCGATAATTGGTATCTTTGTCAGAATTTTGTATCCTTTATCTGAGACCAAGGAAAACATTGGATCTCCACTTTAAAGAGCAATGATGTCATTTATCGGGTGAACAAGAGGTGCCGAACAAGAAAAGAGGAGAGACATCGAACAAAGAAAAGAGGAAGGGAATTTACTGTAGAAAAGTTAGTCAATTCCCCTCCACCAAGCTACTTTCAGGTAATGACAAAGGTCTACAAAGATGGGAAAGAGGAAAAAAGATACATCTGGGGAGCAGATTTTAGAGTCCCGTCTCTTGAAAGGTAAAGAAGAGGATCGTTACTTCACAAGAGAAGATCCCTACACTAAGGATATGAAAAGAATCTTTTGTCTTTAGTAACGGAGAACCTTTCCCTCAAGGACAAGGAGATTGTTCATCACTTTAGCCGGCGATGGAAAACAGAAGATTAAGGAAAGATGCGAAGGATAATTTAGCCTTTGATCAGTATCAAGTGAGGAGTCTAAAAGCGATTAAGAGACACTGGTATTCAGTTTTTATTGCTTCAAGAGCTTTTTGATGTGGAGTAAACTGGAAGGACCCTTCCAGAGGATACTCAAAACTAATCTGAATACTGTCGGGGATCTTCTTTAGAGAACTTTTCAGGAAAATTAATCTCCTTTACTTCTTGAGGTGGCTAAAGAATCACTATAACGTATTTCACCAGTATTTATACGTCAAAGAGCCTATTTTTGCTTAAATTTTTGCCAAAGTCTTGAGCTACTCCAATCGATAAACCCTACATAAAATGAGGACTTTATAAAGAAGAAATTTAGAAAAATTTTACTTCGATATGCTTTAATATATTACTAATTTCTGAAAAGCTCCCTATCTATAATGATTTTGTCATTTTAATTATCTTTGAAGTGCTTCCCCGAAGATTAAATGCATCTACATATCTCATAATGGCCTTCTTCGCCGCCTCCATAACGTAGGCTTCTGGATTCTCAGAAAGCCCATGCCTCTTTAGGTTGCTGTATAGCCCATTAATTGACTCTCTAATCTTTTCATCGTAGTAAACATAATGACCACAGACAACTGTCACGGCACGCAGTTCAGCAAGCATACTTCGAAGCTCATTGACGGTCCACTTATCCTCCTTCCTCAACCACTTGTGAAATGGTGCCTTTTCCAATACTGTCTCACTCATAACTTCATAGAGATTAGAGCTATCCGTTCCTATTTTCCTTTTCTCAATTTCTGCTAAACCTAGCAAAGCTCTTGTCTCTTCGGCTGCCAAGGAAGGCCCAACATTCACAGCAGTAATCCCATACCAAGGATGCAATGAAAGAATAGGATCGCTTAAGTAATCCCCATTGTGTTCCTTAAATCCTATATGAAACTTTCTGGCAATTTTGGGAAGAGAACTTGCAGCAGTATAGTCAAATCCTCCTACATTCTCCAGCATCTTAATCGCCGCTCCTGTTCTTCCTACAACAAATGCCGGTTCAGGCAGTCCCCTTTTCTTTATTTCGGAAAGTATACTTTTGATTGATGAATTGAAATGCTCCGCTAAAACACTTTCTCCCGCTGTCTCTTCTGTGCCTATTTCATAACTTACAGGCCGTTTTCCAAAAGATACTCTTTTTCTTTCAGTAAATTCAATTAAATCAACGGTTAACTCAATCATTTTTTCTTCGTTCATCTTAACTGATAGTGGTGGTTTGAATGAACAATCAATATGAAATCCGGAATAACCCACCTTTAAACAAGCAATAAGAGTGCGTTTTACTGATTTAATTGCCTCCTCTTCACTTAGCTTTTTTTCTCTCTCCTTGTACCAGGGACCACAATGGTCAACACTTATAAAGCGCATATAATCAGGCGATGAATCACTATTTATCCCAAGTGAGTTTTCCATATCGATGATCTTCTGAACAAAGCTTTCAGGAGTCAACCCCATTAGATAACCCCCTCCCTCATCCTCGCTAACTTGATTTCTACTTGCTACAAAGAGAGCAGGGAAGCCATATTCTAATGCTAATTCAATAGGTGCCCTTATGAGTTCCTCTGACATTGGACAAATTCCAAGGTGAGTTATCCTATCCCCTTTTTCAGCTAACCTGTAGGTTGCTCTTACTAAATCAGCTAATGATACATCATCCCTCAATGGCATTTTTTCTCCCTATCCAAAGGTTTTTTCGGGGTAGCGTTGCTTTAAGGCAGATACTAACTCCTTGTGTCCCAACTCTTTTGCACGATTGTATAATCGCTCAACATGCGTTGAGCAGGGCTCAGGATTAAAGCTATAATCCTCATAAATTTTGATTGCCTGTTCCATTGCAATTGCACCACCTTTAGGATTGTATTTTCCTGTTTCATCTCTCCACTCATTAATTGCTGAACCGGCCAGCATAAGGAAATTATTCTGGTCATAACCTCTTTTCTTTATATCATAAAAATTTAATATAATATTTCCCTGGTCAAGACCTCCTGCTCTTGCTACCATAACAGGCTTATGTTTGCCCAAAGGTTTTGTGAGCATTCTCTCGGATGCCTCCCATTCCCGTCCATAAGGTCTTAACAGTGGAAGTTTATGAATCCCAACAGGACCTGTTTGCCTCATGTCAATACCATCCAATCTGGCAAACATATCAAGGATTTCTCTGTATATAACTCTTGTTAGTGGAGTTATACCTCCATTATGCCCATAGATGGGAACCTGTCTTCCTATTTTTATCATGTAATCTCTTGCTAATCTTACTCCTCCTCTTCCATGAATTTCACTAAACATTATGGCGGTGGCACCATTATCCAGGGCGATATCTATATTTTCCTTGAGGTTCTGTACGGAATTCCCTATATGCGGGGCATATATTATCTCCCCCTTCCCTCTTATCTTATTTGCCTTTTTTATAGCTTCACTTACCCTTTTTACTCTCTCACTGAGTAGACAATCTTTATACCACACACCGTAATTTTCATCGTCCTTCACAAATAAAAACAACGGATTCTTTGCAGCCTCAGCTATAATGAGAGCATATTCATCAGCCGTAAGCCCTGTCTTTGGCTTGCCAATTGTCCCAAAGGCAACTCCTGATCCATACTCGGTTGTCTCCCTTAATCTTTTAGCGCCAAAAGCAGGGCCTGGAAATGCTGATATAATTTCTTCAGACATAGATACATCAACCAATTTGATGTCAACATTCTTTGGAAAATCAAATTGTACAGCACTGGCAATAATATGCAGAATTTCTGAAGAGTAGATTGTGTTATGCCTTGTGTCCCATATATTCACCACAGGAAAGGCGATTCTTACCAACCCAACAGTCTTTTCGCTGTTAAAGGGAATGGAATCGAGGAAGTAGCCTGTACTCTTTTGTAACCTTGTTCCATTTCCAGTATACCTCTCACCTGATGTTTGAAGGCGAGCTATTTCCTGAGCAGATTTCTCTATGTTTGTACTTTCTATCGTATGAATGAAATATGTTGCAACTATGTGATCCTTAGTGTCTGCCACCTCAAAATCAGATAGATGTCCCTCCACCTCTTTTCGTATAATTTCCTCCCTTTTATCCAGGTTAAAAAGAACATCCGTTAACTTTACCATTATTAGCCCTCCTCGTATTCTTTGGCCTCCTCCAAAACTTCGTCCAATTCATGGTGAAATACAGTTATTCCAAATCTTAACTTCAAGCCTCGCTCATCAAAATTGCACCTACTCCATTAGAGGCTGTCAAAGTTACCATATGCCATTTTTATTAAATCAAGCAGTATAGGACCTAAGCCATTTTTGATAAGGTGAGCCCCGGTAAAAAATATCACCACCTTTTTAGCTTTTCTTGCCCTTACTATTTGAAGAGCAATCTCTTTTATTTTTTCGCCTGACTGAGGAAGGTATTTCATATTAAGTTTGACAAATTACATCCAATTTTATAGAGGAGTTAATTTTTGAGTCTTGGCCATATTTTTGGAAATAGAGGCATAGATATATGATTTACTTTGTTCTTTGATTTTTTACCTGATACACTTCCTTCTAAAAAGAAGGAGGGTACCAGGTGGCCAAAAAGCTACGGATTAAGATTATCAAACCTCGCATCACGAAGTACTGCATTTGCCCTGTATGCGGATTAAAACAAACCTTTAAGAAAAAGAGTGAACACTGGAAAACAGTAAAAGAATTCGATTTAGATAAACCAGTTCTGCTTAAAGTACTTGTAGTATCTGCTAAATGTCTAAATCCTCACTGCAAGGCGAAAAGTTTTCCCTTACCGGTAAAAGGAATCACAAAGTACCAAAGAGCAACGAATCGGGTAATTAAAGAAGGTGTAGCCAGTAATATCTTAAACAATATTCCTGCAGAGAAGATAAGGGGACGTCTCGCTCGCTCTTTCAATGTTACTGGCTCCCGACGTACTCTTGACCGCTGGAAACACAAAGAAGCTGATAAGCTAAACTTCAAGGATCTAACTTCACTATTAGTTATTTATATTAGCACATTTTTTGTCAAGTGCCACACGCACGTGCCACTTTCTAAAGAAATTACCTCTTTTGCTCTCCCAGAGAAGAAAAGAGGCTCTTTTAGACTAGCTTTATCCTCTAAGTAGAGAAGATCAGATCAATCGTTTAAGGATACATTTAGCCCCCCTCAAGCTGGATAGGGGAGAACTCTCTTCGCTTTCCCCGAGGGAAAACCCTGAAGTTGCGCCTTAAAGAAAGGTCTAACTTCATAACCAATTCTTACTATATTTATTTTTTTGTCAAATAGGCGAGCTAATTCACCAGATAGTGTATCCACCGTCCATTACTAGTACACTTCCGGTTACAAAACTGGATGCTCTGGAAGCTAAAAACAAAGCAGGACCCTTTATTTCGGAGGGATCCCCGATTCTTCCCATGGGGGTTAAAGAAGACCAATCTTTCCCATATTTAGGAAATACTTTATCCACAAGGGGTGTTCTCATATATCCCGGAGCAATAGCATTGACTCTTATATTGTACTTTCGCCATTCCGAAGCCAAGGACTTCGTAATCATAATGACCCCGGCTTTGGAGGCATTGTAAGAAATTTGGGGTTGAGGCCTGTTGGCAATTAATGCCGACATGGAAGATATGTTGATGATATTGCCCTTTTTTTGTTTGATCATTTCCCTTCCTACCGTCTGAGCGCAGAGGAAAACTCCGGTCAGGTTAACTTCGATCACCCTGTCCCATTCCTCTTTACTCATCTCTTCGGCAGGCACATTGATAGCAATCCCGGCGTTGTTAATTAAAATGTCAATTTTGCCGAACCTATCTTCAGCCACTTTTACCATATTTCCCACATCGGCAACCTTCGTCACATCAGCCCTTATAGCAATAGATTCTCTGCCGACTTCTCGAATATGGTCAGTTACTCTGGATGCTGTATCTATCTTAACATCTATCACTGCCACATCTGCTCCAGCTTCTGCCAGTGCCAGAGCCATTTGCTCCCCCAGCCCCTGAGCCGCACCGGTCACAATTGCCTTTTCGCCGCTTAAATCGAACATCTCCTTTATGTCCACCAAATTCTCCCTTCCCCCATTTACTTTTTTACTACCATTATTCCTTTAAAATTTATGCTTAGACTTTGCCTTACCTCACCGACAAAAAGATCATTGCCCGGGAGCATTTATCTATATTTAGAACAAAATCGTGGCTTCTTGTAATTTTTTTCCCTCATTCTCTTCCTTGATACTGCCTTAATTTTAGCCACATAGCCTCCAGAGCCAGAGATTGATTGACGTTACACTTAAGATAACCTTTTGTCCTTTCCACCATCTCTATAGCCTCTTTTATAGAACCATAAGAATAGGTCTCTTTCTCACTTTTTAACTCCTCCATACGGTCATAGTTAATCACTCGCCTGCTTGTTCCTTGTTTTAAGATTAAAAGATCCCGAAACCAGAAAATGATAACATCCAGAATTCTTTCCAGCTCAGTAGTTCCATAATCTTTCCATCTGCTGACTAAATGGAAAATATCTTCCAGATTTATCTTTTTACTCAGAATATTCAGGACAGCATCTCTGGCCTTCAATATATTCTCATCTTTTACCAAGTTCAATACTTCCGCCACTCTTCCTCTGGCCAATTTTTCTATAAGATTAGCCTTAGGGGAGTCCGGAGGTAAATAGGCAGCTATAATCGAATGCAAGACTTTGGCAGAAAGAGGAAAGAAATGAATAATCTCGCAGCGAGAAAGGATGGTAGGAAGCAATTTTTCTTGAGTTTCGCTAGTTAATATAAAAACAACATCTGGGGGAGGCTCCTCAAGTATCTTAAGAAGAGAATTAGCCGCCTCCAGAGTGAGCTTATCTGCCTCTTCTATAATCCAAACCTTTTTCTTTCCCTCAAAGAGCTTATATCCCGCTTCCCTTTTTAAATCTCTAATCCGCTCAATCTTTATGGAGCCTTCTTCCGGGGTTATGACTCGCACATCGGGATGATTTAGATGATCGATCTTTCGACAAGAGGAACAGCGGTCACAGCTATCTAGCTGGCCGATTTTGCAATTCAAGGCCTTGGTAAAGGCTAAAGCGGTGAGCATTTTTCCCACTCCGGAGGGGCCAACAAACAAATAGGCTCCGGAGAGAGATGAAGTAGCTATCTCTTTCTGCAGAATTTTTATAGCCCGAGCTTGACCCTTTATCTCTTCAAAAGACATAAATTATCTCTTAACTTTTATAGATATTTTAATATTATCTTTCTTATTGCCAAATGGATTTCTTTAGGACTACCTTCCCCGTTCATTATCTTTATTCTCTCAGGATGCAATTTAGCCAGCTCAAGATACCCTTGACGAACCCGGTGATGAAAATCAATTTCTTCTCTTTCTATCCTATCCTTCTTTTTTGCACGCTGTCTGGCTAGGTCAGGATTAATATCGAGAAGGAAAGTTATCTCAGGCAGGATACCCTGGGTTGCTTTTTCATTCAAGGCCTCTATCCAGGCTATATCTAATCCTCTCCCGTATCCCTGATAGGCTACGGTGGCGTCACTAAAACGATCCGAGATTACAATTTTCCTGGCCTCTAAAGCGAGCTTGATTACTTGTCTCACGTGTTCTGCCCGATCAGCTAAATAAAGGAAAAACTCGCTGATGCTACTTATCCGAGATGAAGGCCGAAGGAGAATGAGCTTGATCTTTTGTCCTACCCGAGTTCCTCCCGGCTCACAGGTCTTGACCACCTCATAGTTCATTTTTTCAAGATACTCAGCCAGAAGCTTAACCTGACTACTTTTTCCACT
>DAOVGK010000039.1 GCA_030672445.1 Candidatus Aerophobota bacterium | reverse complement strand
TGAGAAACTCACTGGAAACAAAATTGAGAAGTTCAATGAGGCTCCTTCTCTTAAGACAAAGGTTGCTGCAGGAGAGATTCCACCAGTGGAGGAAAGGCTTCCTGAGGAGCCAATGGTGGTGGAACCACTTGAAGAGATTGGAGAGTATGGGGGAACGATCAAAGGGAAATCCATATCACCTACGGGAGACCCTGATCTTACATCTGCGAAAGGTCAATCTTTGTTCAGATTGTCCACTGATTTTAAAACAGTGGTTCCCAACATAGCTAAAGGCTGGAATATATCAAAGGATCTAAAAGTATTGACTGTATATTTAAGAAAGGAAATGAAGTGGAGCAATGGTGCACCTTTTACCGCTGATGATATAATGTTCTGGTATAACGACGTCATCCTCAACGATGAATTTACCCCGGTTAAGCCAAAGGAGCTATCTCCCGGTGGAAAGCTAGTAAAAGTAAAAAAGATAGACGATTATACAGTTCGCTTTCAATTTGCTTTACCTTACCCTCCTATAATTGACATATTAGCTCATCGCATTGATCCTTTTGCTCCCAAACATTACCTAAAGGAGTGGCATGTAAAGTACAATTCAAAAGCAAATGAAATAGCGAAGAAAGAGGGCTTTGACTACTGGTGGCAGTGTTTCGATTTCCACGAAGATAGCTGGCAAGATGTTAATTTTCCTACCTTTAATTCATGGGTGCTGAGGAAAATAGACAGCTTCGGAAACAGATATTTTGAACGGAATCCCTACTACTGGAAGGTAGATACCAGCGGGAATCAGCTTCCCTACATCGATAAAATGGCCGGAATATTGGTTGAGAACGTAGAGGTTCTGGTTTTGAAAGTGATCGCTGGAGAATTTGACTATGTGGGTACATGGCAAAAGTTGGAAAATTATACCCTTTATAAAGAAGGTGAAAAAAAAGGTAACTATCATGCCATGCCGTGGAAAAACCCAAGAGGGATGGACACGTTCGCCTTCAACTTAACTCATAAAGATCCCGTCCTCCGAAAAGTCTTCAACAATATCAAATTTAGACAAGCTATGTCCTTGGCCATCAACCGTGATGAATTCAATGAGATTCTCTTTTATGGAAAGGCTATCCCTCGTCAGGCAACAGCTGATCCTGGTTGTAGTTTTTATGAACCCTGGATGGGAAAATACTATGCTGAATATGATCCAGAAAGAGCAAATAAGCTTTTGGATGAAGTAGGCTTAAAGTGGGATAAGAACCACAAATATCGTCTACGTCCAGATAGCAAGACCTTCGCTATAACCATTGAACATATCAAAAGAGCAGCAAAGGCCTGCACTCTTGTCAAGGATTATTGGGAAGAGGTCGGAATTAAGGTAGCCCTTAAGGAAGAACAGGGAAGTCTCTATCACGAGCGGGCAAAGGCAAATGAGCTTGATGTAGCTCGTTGGGAGTGTCCGGGTTCCGAGTTTTTTATGCGTACCCAGCAGTGTGCAAGACTTCGTCCCCCCTGGGTGGGAGGTGTAGGTGAGCCATGGTGGATTTGGCATACCAGTGATGGGAAATCTGGAGAAGAACCACCAGAGGTGATAAAGAACCTTTTTAATCTGGTCGACAAATGGTTGACCACCTTGCCCGGGACGGGGGAATATAAAAGGTTAGGCAAGGAGATACTTACCGTAAATGTTAAAAATCTATTTTGTCTTGGTACAGTTGGATTGTCTCCCTATCCTACTGTAATAAAGAATAACCTGCTAAATACTCCCCGGGATGGTATATGGGATCCCCCTTCCAATTTCTGGCGGCCTTATCAGCCAGATCAGTGGTTTTTCAAGAAATAAGCAATGGTGAGACAATGAGAACTCCACTCAGAAAAATTGGACAAAAAACCTCTTCAATGACTATAAGTAGGAGATATTTACGCTCTAAATTTGCCTGAGCCTCGCTTTAACCGCAGGCTCAGGCTTTTTATCTTCTAAGGTCCAGATATTTGTCGCCTTCTGTATAAGATGCTGACAAAGCAGGCTATATTTTAGCATCTCCTTTGAGTCCTTGATCGAAAGAGGTTTTGACAGTTGGATAAAACATATTATAATAAGCTTAAAACCGATCTTTTTTGAAGGTTAAGATCTTTAGCAGAGAGAAACAGTTAGAAGAGATGAGGAAGCTATTCAACCATAAAGGAAGGCAAGATTGTGAAAGGAATACGTAACTTTCCGGAAAAGGTAGGGAGAAATCCCTAAATTCAACCAAGGGAAAAAATTAAAAAGGAGGTAAGTAAGATGTTACGTAAGTTAACAGTAATATCGTTGGTTGTGGGCCTATGTTTAATGGGGATTACCCCTGCATTGGCTCAGAAGACATATCCGACCCTAGCTGAATATGAGAAGCTCACCGGAAAGAAGATAGAAAAGTTCAACGAGGCTCCTTCTCTTAAGACAAAAGTTGCTGCAGGAGAGATTCCTCCAGTGAGAGAGAGGATTTCTGAGGAGCCAATAGTCGTGGAGCCGCTGGAGGAGATTGGGCAGTATGGTGGAACTTTGAGGGTAGGTGCTCGAGCTCTTGTGAGTTCATATGAGCTATGGTGGACACAGGTAGAACCTGTGCTTAAATTATCTCCCGATTTGAAGAC
>DAOVGK010000054.1 GCA_030672445.1 Candidatus Aerophobota bacterium | reverse complement strand
AGCAATTCATTGAGCACAATGCTCCCCACCTGACGGAAGTTACCATAGCTCGCAGGCCTCCCAAGAACAAACTAAGAGTTAGTTTTCAAGGAGCTGGTTACTTTGGGCTTCTTTACGGGACAAAAGATGTGGATGCCGCTATGCAGTGGCTGGCCTTTTTGGCCAAAACTGACGTTCAGAAACGAATAGCTATAACCACGGGTAAGCTTAGCCCTTGCCGGCCAGTGCTTGATGACCCTTACTACAGGGAGGACTGGTGGTTCAAAGGCCACACCAAGGCTCTCCCTTATGGACGAACCACTCAGCATCCAAATCCAGCCTGGGGTGCTATCACCAATCCAAAACCCGGTGCTCCAATCTACGATATGATGGTGAATGCTCTGAGTGGTAGAGTGAGTGTAGAAGAGGCTATTAAGACGGCACAAGAGGGGATGCAAGAGTTGATACGCTCCTATGTGAAGGAAAAGAAATAGGTAAAAGGTAAGAATCCCGGTAGAGGAGAAGTCACTTCTCTACCGGGTGTGAAACTGAGCTTTACAGTGTCTACTTCAGTGACCAAGAGATCGTGGGGTACAATAAACCCTTTGTCTCTATCAAAGGAACTTATATACTAGGGTTTTTAAAATGCAAGAATCTAGTAATTTGAAAAGGTTAAGATTTCAATTGAGTTTTGATCAAGCTTTTCCCTACCTTATGGTTGCTCCAACTATCGCTATCATCGGTATTCTAATCATTTATCCGATTATTACCGGCATTAGGCTGAGCTTTTACGACTATACTTTGATAACGCCCGGTAAGCCCTACATCGGTTTTCGAAATTATCTTAATCTGTTAAGTGATTTACGTTTTCTATTTATCCTTGGTAATACTGTGCTTTTTGCGGTTCTTTCGGTTGCTATCAGTACCGTGATCGGCCTTTTGGCAGCCCTTTTTCTAAATCGATCATCGAGAGTAATCGGCATATATCGCTCAATCGGTTTCCTGCCCTGGATTACTCCAATGATAGTGATTGCTTATGTATGGGTTTGGATGTTCAGTAAGAGTTTCAGCCCTCTCAATACTGTGCTGATGAAGCTACGCATCATTGACGCTCCAGTTGCTTTTCTGGGTGCTATGAATATAAAGTTTCTCGGTTTGGGTCTACCCTTCTGGTCAGTGCTGACCGTAAGAGTATGGTTTTCTTTTCCCTTCAAGATGATTATGTTCCTGGCAGGATTGCAGAGCGTACCTCAGACTATATATGATGCAGCTCGGGTAGATGGGGCCAACAAATTGCAGCAGTTTCGGCATATTACTCTGCCGTTCCTGATGCCAGTTATGTTTGTTGTGGTTACTCTTTCCACAATATGGAATCTTAGTCATTTTCCTACCAATTATCTAATGACCGGCGGTGGACCTCAGGATTCTACAAACGTCACTCCAATATTTATCTACAATCGAGCTTTTATCCACTACAAAATGGGCCTTGCTTCCGCTGCTGGCGTGATCATTTTGATATTGGCAGGAGTTATCGGTTACATTTATATGAAATATACATCAAAAGGAGAGGAGTAGTGTCCTTCTCTAGCAAGTGGCCAATTTTTAGTAGAGGTTTTTGGTTTGTAATTATCAGTTTGTGCTTTCTAATCTTTGTTCTTTTCCCCTTCTACTGGATGACTATCAGTGCTCTAAAACCAAACACGGAATTGTTCTCATCTCCTCCCACCTGGTTTCCGTCAAGGATAGTCTGGGAAAACCTGATAAATCCCTGGCGTATATTTCCTCTAGCTCGGTATTTTGCTAACAGCCTTTTTGTAACTGGAACAACGGTGGCTACGACGGTTGTTCTTGCCTCCATGGCTGGTTACAGTCTGAGTCGAGTAGGGTTCAGAGGAAGTAAATTGATAATTCTCCTCCTTTTAATTTGTCAACTCTTGCCGGGGATTGTAACCATTGTTCCTTTTTACTTCTGGATGTATCGACTGGGATTGGTGAACAATTACGCGGGATTAATTCTTGCTTACATAGCCGGGACTCTTCCTTTCAGTACTTTAATGCTACGAGCTTATTTCGGTAGCGCCTACCCTGTAGAACTAGAAGAAGCAGCAATGATTGATGGATGCTCAAGAATGGGGGCTTACCTCCGTATAGCTTTGCCCCTTTCCATACCAGGGATAGTAGCCGTAGGAGCGTGGGCTTTTATGCATGCCTGGAAGGAGTTTATGTGGGCCTCTATAATGTTGAGTAGTGGCAGCAAGAAGCCTCTGGCGGTTGGGCTGAGAGATTTGATCGGAGAGGCGGGGCAGATGAACTACATATCTGAGTTTATGGCTGCTTCGGTAGCAACAACAATTCCAGCATTCGTGCTATTTTTTCTGGCCCAGAGGTACGTAACTAGTGGTATTACGGCCGGTGCTATTAAAGCTTAAGGAAGAAATTTTGTTTTTATAGCACAGGATTGATTAATTCCACACAAGATAGAGAAGGGCAACTTAGTGATATGAGTTTGTTTTAAATAGGGTAGATACAGCAACTTCGAATTCAAAAAGGTGGGAGAGTGAAAATGACAAAGCTGTCGATCGAAGCAGACAAATTCAAAATTAATGGTCGGTATACGTACAGTGGGCGGGTGTTTGAAGGTAAGCCTGTAGAAGGGCTGTTGTTTAATGTACGTGCTGTGCAGGCCATTTTTGATGATGAGAACCCAGACACTAGACAATGCTGGCTTTATCCAGACATGAACGAATGGGATCCAGATCGGATTACGGAAGAATTCATCACAGCCTTACCGGCTTGGAAAAATCAAGGTATATTGGCATTCACGGTTAACCTGCAGGGTGGAATGCCTATCGTTCAAACAGAGCTTTCTCAGCCGTGGATAAACAGCGCTTTTCGATCTGATGGCAGTTTAAAACCGGCATATTTATCCAGAACCCGGGAAGTTTTGGCAGCAGCTGATGAGCTAGGAATGGCTGTAATCGTTGGTTTGTACTACTTCGGCCAGGACGAGCAATTGGAGGATGAGAAAGCAGTCATTGTAGGTGTGAAAAATGCTGTCGGATGGCTATCAGAAACTAAGTATGAGAATATAATTGTGGAAATCAACAATGAGTGTGATGTTCCAGCGTATGAACACGAGATTCTCAAACCTGGCCGTGTCCATGGGCTGATTAGACGTGCGAAGAATTTGACAACTGAGGGCCGTCGTCTTCTAGTTTCTACAAGTTTCTCCGGCGGAAAATTACCTACAGAGGAAGTACTGGAAGAGGCAGATCTTATTCTTGTACATGGCAATCACCAGATGCCCGATAGTATAAAACAATTAGTCAAGAAAATTCGTCGCACTGGAGTATATCGCAACCAGCCAAAACCCATTGTTTTTAACGAGGACGGAACGGATACTCGAAATTTGGATGCTGCTTTCGAAGTCTACACTTCGTGGGGATATTATGATCAAGGCAAGAATAATTATAAGGACGGTTTTCAATCACCTCCGGTTAATTGGGAAATAAACACTAAAGCTAAACAGAAGTTTTTTAGCCGAGTAGCAGAGATTACAGGACAAACTAATCGTCGCAATCTCAAAAGCCACCAGAGCTGAGTATGGCTATAATTGGCATGTTAAAGCATTTTTGTGGAGTCGCTCATATTTTATGCCCTCAGGGCGTCTTTTAACCTTTGTAGCCATTTATATGATATTCCAGAATACCTTATAAGTGGCTCAATAGCTGGAGTAGTTGAATCCTGATTTAGATAAAGGAGAAAATATGGAGATAAAATATTCGGTTATCACCGGTTTTTTGGGGAAACTACGGGATCGATTTACAGAGTATCAAACCGAGAGGAGACTCGAAGAAAAGCTCGAGCTAGCCTCCAAAATAAAGGGACTCCAGGGGGTGGAGGTGATTTATCCATCGGATTTCAGTGACTTTGACAGGTTAAGAAGCTTAATAGAGAAATATAGATTGGGAGTTTCTGCAGTTAACGTGAACTTAAAGGCTGAACCTCGATGGACATATGGCTCCCTGACTTCTCCCTCAGAAAAGACGAGGAGGGAGGCAGAGGAGGTTTTAAAGCAAGCAATGGACAGGGCTTATCAATTAGATTGCAACTTAATCACTGTGTGCCTTTTAAATGATGGCCATGATTATTCCTTTCAGGTAAACTATCAAGAGGCCTGGAAAAACTTGATTGAGGCAATAAAAAGGGTAGCCAACTACAGGTCAGATATTAAAATTAGCCTGGAATACAAAATGAGTGAACCAGTGGTTCGCACTATTGTAGGGACAGTAGGCAAAGCTCTACACTTTTGCCACGAGGTGGATAGGGAAAATGTTGGTATAACTCTCGACGTAGGTCATGCCCTTCAGGCAGGTGAAAATCCGGCTGAATCTGTATCGCTCTTGGTTAGCAAAGGCAAGTTATTTTACCTACACATCAACGATAATTTTAGAAATTGGGACTGGGATTTAATTCCCGGGTCCGTCAACTTTTGGGATTACCTGGAACTACTCTTCTATTTAAGAAAATATGACTACCAGGGCTGGATCGCCATGGATGTCTCCCCCAAAAATCTAAATCCGGTAGAAGTCTTCACTACCAGTATTGAATTTATGAGAAACATCGAGCACATGTTGAAAAATATTGACTCCTCACGCGTTTTTCAATTAATGAAAGAAAGAAACACTCCTAAGATTTTTTCCTACCTTCAAAACAAAGTCTTAAATTTGAGCTGATTAGTAGTAGCAAAAAGGAGGAAAAAGAATGAGACTGGGAATTAACAACTCTATATGGGAAATAGCTGGTATTGACTTGTATAAGAGTCTGGATAGGATAAATTCTCTTGGATTTAAGTATGTTGATGTTTTAGCTTACGGCAGTGGCGATCCCCGGACATTGAACCAAGCCGAGAGAAGAAAAATCGCCCACAAATTTCAAGAGCTGGGTTTGATCTCTTCAGGAATGGTCATGCTCGTCCCGAGGAATATTGCTTCTAATGATGCCAAAGAAAGGGAAAGGTGCCTTTCCTATCTAAAATCTTGCACCGAATTTCAGGCTGAACTCAGAGGAAGACAGGTCCTCCTTGGATTTGGTGGGGGATGGAAAACTCTCGAAACCAGTCGAGAAGAAGCCTGGGTTAACGCGGTTAATTTTATCAAAGACTACTGTGAGTGGCTTTCTAATTTTGATATTTTTTTGACTTTAGAGCTCGATCCCTCGGTCTATTATGTCATCAATGATACCACTTCTATGGCTAAAATGATCGAGGATGTAGACGCCCCCAATTTATTTGCTAATATTGATATAGGACATCTGGCCATTACCAGGGAATCTCCCAGGACTTTAGAAAAATTAAAAGATAGGGTTCTGCATGTCCATATAAGTGACAATGACGGTAAGGCTCACGCAAACTGGATAATTGGCAGGGGAGTAACTCGAGTTCCTGATTATCTACGAAAGTTGATTGAGATAGGGATTGATGAAACCTGTGCTAGATATAATGAGGCAGCGGTAGCCTCCCTTGAACTAGGAGAAATTGGGCAGAAGATTCAAGATCCTGATCTATACGTAAGGGAAAGTCTTAAATACCTTTCTAACAATGTTCTCGAGATTACAAAATAATCCTATTCTCAGGTGGTGAGAAGCAGGAATTACCATTAAATTTAAGAATATAGACTCTCGTCCTAAAAGTTAAAGGGCGCAAGTTAAGCCTAAATAAGAGAAAATATGAAGTGGAACTAAAAGGTAAAATTGCCTTAGTTACTGGATCAGCAAGAGGAATTGGCAAAGCCATTGCCTTGAGGTTTGCCCAGGAAGGAGCCAGAGTAGCTCTAAATGATATTAATGAAGAAATTCTGAAAGAGGCGGCAAGAGAAATCCAAAAGGTCGGTAGAGAAAAGGCAGTTTACAAGAAGGCCGATGTCAGCAAAAGTAAAGAGGTTAAAGAGCTGAGCCAGTATGTGGTGGAAAAATTAGGGGTAATAGATATTCTCGT
>DAOVGK010000094.1 GCA_030672445.1 Candidatus Aerophobota bacterium | reverse complement strand
TTTACTCCTCTTTTTTCGTCCAATCCACAACAACAGACAGTGAACTACCCCGACCTTACGGACGGGGCTTCCTAATTCGACGACTGCCCAACGGCAGTCTCCAAAGGCGTGAATTCGGGCGGTTCCCGCCCTACTGCTCTTTGAAGTATCGCTATAGCTGAGTTGTGTAGGGAAAAAAGGGGACGTGATTATTTTTCACAATCCGAGAATTCATGATGGCCCTCCACTCAATCTTTTTTTAACTCGATTCTAAGTTAGCATAGAGATCATCTTTAGTCAATCAGTCGAATTACGAAAAAAAGGGGACGTGATTATTTTTTACTGTTATTATGATAGAGCAAGTGTGCTACCACCACTTCACCATAAAACAGATATTCAAGGAGCATTGGGAGAGTTATTTGTGGCGGCAAAAAATAATCACGTCCCCTTTTTCGTTGATGGCTGATAGCTCATGGTCGATAGCTAACCACTCATGAGCCATGAGCTATATTTCTTGACTTGTTTGAACATATTATTATTATAAAGGCACATTGTATTGGGACGGCAAAAACTGAATTTCTGCCAGACAAGAAGGAAAGTTCAAGGATAGGCTCTCAGGGAAAGGGGGTGAAATTTCTTTTAGAAAGAGAGTCAACTCTAAAAAACAGGATCAAGAATTCAAAAGGAGGTTTTTGAAGTGAAGAAAAATTTTCTCATATTAGCTTTGGCTTTTATTGTTGGTATCAGTGTGGCCCCGGGGATGGCTCAAGAGGTGAAGAACCCGGGTACCTTAATTGCGGCCAGCATAGGAACGATAGACTCATTCGATCCAGCCTGGGGTTATGACACCACCAGTTGCAACAGGACTCTCAATATCTATGACACACTGATATTCTTTGATGGAGGAGAGACGAATAAGTTCGTGCCCATGCTATCCACCGAAGTTCCCAGCGTAGAAAACGGCCTTATCTCCTCTGATGGTGTGACCTACACCTTCCCTATAAGAAAGGGAGTGAAGTTTCACAACGGTGAGATTCTAACTCCGGAAGATGTTGAGTACTCTATCGAACGTGCTATGGTACAGGATAGAGATGGGGGTCCGGTATGGATGCTCTATGAGCCTCTACTAGGTGTTTTGGGATCTCGAGACGGAGAAGGAAACATTGTGGTAAATTTCGAGGATATCGACAAGGCAGTAGAAGTGAAAGGGAACAACGTTGTTTTTAATCTCAAGAAGCCCTATCCCCCATTCCTCGGGATTCTTGCCAATAGCTGGAGCTCAATCGTAAACAAAAAGTTCTGCATTGAAAACGGTGACTGGCCAGGAACGGCTGAGACGTGGAAGGATCTCAACAATCCGGAGCCGGGAAAGGAGCCCCTCCATGCCATAGGCTGCGGGACAGGTCCTTTCAAGCTGGAAAGATGGGAACCTGGGGTAGAATCGGTCCTGGTCAGATTTGACGATTACTGGCAGGGACCGGCTAAACTCGAAAGAGTAATAATGAAATATGTAGAAGAGTGGACTACCAGAAAGCTTATGTTTCTGGCCGGAGATGCAGATATAATCTTCGTTCCCCGGCAGTATGTTAAGGAGCTTGAAGGTGTGGAAGGTGTGCGCTGCATTAAAGATCTACCCACTCTGGATCTTACGGCTGCCTTCTTCAATCTTAAAATAAATCCAGAGGGAAACCCTGACATAGGAAGCAGCAAGCTGGATGGGGAAGGTATTCCACCCGATTTCTTTTCCGACAAAAACGTCCGACTAGGCTTTGCTCATTGCTTTGACTGGGATACTTACATTAAAGATGTATTCCTGGGAGAAGCAGTGCAACCGGTAGGACCGATAGTAGAGGGACTGGCCTACCGAAACCCGGAACAGGAGACCTACCACTTTAATCTGGAAAAGGCAAAAGAATACTTTAAGAAGGCCTGGGGAGGAAAAGTATGGGAGAAAGGATTTAAGTTTACTCTTCTTTATAACTCCGGCAATGTCCAGAGGGAAACAGCCGCCAGAATGTTTGAAGAAAATGTAGAATCCCTCAATCCCAGGTTCAAAATTGAGGTAAGGCCGGTAGAGTGGGCCACCTATCTGACGGATCTGGTTGAACGCAAATTAACCCTCTTCATTATTGGATGGGTAGCCGATTATGCGGATGCTCACAATTTTGTCTACCCATTCATGCACAGCCGGGGGGATTTCTCTGGGTTCCAGAGTTACAAAAACCCCATTGTTGATGAGATAATCAAGAGAGCCATAGAAACAGTCGATCCAAAAGAAAGGGCCAGTTTATATTATGAGCTGCAGCTCATATACTATGATGACGTACCGAGTGTCCCTTTGCATCAGCAACTTCGCCGTCATTATGAGCGAGAGTGGGTCCACGGATGGTACTGGAATCCCATCCTTCCCGAAAATGATGGAAACTCCTATATGTACCCGATTTGGAAAGAGTAATGACCTTGTGGCTCTGCAGGGCTTAAGAACCTGAGTGGGGTTTCCGGAAGAGGCGGGGTCTCCATAGACCCCGCCTTATTATGACAAAAAAATAATCACGTCCCCTTTTTTGAACGAGAGGCATGTATGGAAATGAGGAGCTATATAATTCGGAGGTTCTTGCTGGTAATACCGGTTCTATTCGGTGTCAGTATACTGGTCTTTGTTATCTTATCACTCTTCAGTCCAGCACAAAGGGCCTCTGTTTTCATAACTGATATAAGGCAATTAAGGGACATCCAGGGAGTGATTAGAAAGCATGGGCTTGACGCTCCTATATATATTCAATATTTTAACTGGATTAAGCAGGTGCTTCGAGGAAACCTGGGTTGGTCTAAGACAGCGCAACAGCCTGTTCTACAGGCTCTCTTTTACTTTTTTCCCAGTACTTTCGAGCTTGCCCTCTTTTCAGTGCCACTTATCATCCTTGTCGGTATCTATCTTGGAAGTCTTTCTGCAGTCCACCCGGGTAAATCTATCGATCATGCCACCCGCACCCTGGCTATCATCGGCTGGTCTCTTCCCACCTTCTGGTTTGGCCTGATCCTCCTGATGATCTTCTATGGATACTTCAGAGGACTTTTACCTCCGGAAGCTCTGGGGATAGAGGCTGCCCTATTTGTAAAATCTCAAGACTTTACTAGATTTACCAGAATTAACACCGTAGATGCTTTATTGAATGGAAAACTCTGGATTTTTGTCGATGCGGTCAGGCACCTTATCCTGCCCGTGATCACCTTAACCGTGGTGCAGTGTGCCCTGGTCATGAGGATTATGAGGTCTAGTATGCTTGAGGCCCTGGGCGGAGGCTACGTCATCACCGCCAGGGCCAAGGGAGCAGATGAGCACATTGTGGTGAAAAAACATGCCAGAAGAAATGCTATGATTCCTGTGATCACTGTCTCCGGTTACATCTTTGCCTGGATGATGCAGGGAGTCGTTATTACTGAGACTATCTTTAATCGAAAAGGATTAGGATGGTGGTGGGCCAGAGCTGCCGTTCAACTGGATATTTCGGCAATTCTGGGAGCCGTACTTTTCAACGGCTTACTCTTCGTCATGACTAACCTGGTGGTGGATTTGATATATGCCTATATTGATCCTAGAGTCCGATTGGGGTGATGCGCTTGGAGCTAGAAGCCAAAACCTGGCAGGAATTTAAAAGGAGGATGGAGCCGAGACTCAAGGAAGTCAAGTTTTCCTTGAGTAGAGTAAGAAAAAGTCCCCTCTCTCTGGCAGGTCTTTTTCTCATTCTTCTGTTTGTCTCCATAGCTATAGCAGCGCCATATCTTGCACCACCAAAATATCTGCATGAGCCATACCGAATCCCCAGAGAAGGGTACAGTGCAACACCCAGGCCACCGAGCAGGACGCATCTCTTCGGGACTACCGAAGGGCAGTATGACATTTATTATGGAGTAATCTGGGGAACCAGAACCTCTTTTCGCATAGGGTTTACGGTAGTAGGTAGCATCCTGATCATCGGAATAATTTTGGGTAGCCTGTCTGGGTATTACGGAGGAGTGGTGGATGAAATAATTATGCGCACTGTTGACACTTTTATGTCTCTACCCACCCTAATTCTAGCTATGGCATTAGTGAGTGCCTTAGGCCACAGTTTGGACAATGTTATGAAGGCTTTAATTATAGTAGGGTGGCCGTCCTACGCCCGATTGATCCGGGGTGATATATTGCGGGTCAGGGAAGAAGACTACGTAGAAGCGGCCAGAGCAGTGGGATGTTCTGACTTCACCGTAATTTTTAAGCATGTCCTGCCCAACGCCATTTACCCTCTTTTAGTAATGGCCTCTCTCGATGTGGGTGCCATGGTTCTTACTGCGGCAGCCTTGAGTTTCTTAGGACTTGGTGCTCCTATTGGTTATGCAGACTGGGGACAGATGATCAGTTTCGCTCGCAACTGGATTGTTGGACCACCGGGAAATCCCTTAGCTTACTGGTATGCGGTCACCGTACCTGGACTTTTTATTCTCTTCTTTGTCCTGGGGTGGAATCTTCTGGGAGATGCCCTCAGGGATATTCTGGATCCGAAATTACGAAGAAGGTAAGAAATGACAAAGTTATTAAAGATTAAGGATCTAGTAACGAATTTCTACACCTACGAGGGCGTCGTTAAAGCACTGGATGGAGTAAACCTGGATATAGAAGAGGGGGAAACTCTGGGACTGGTCGGTGAAACTGGGTGCGGAAAGAGTGTAACCGCTCTTTCTATTTTAAGACTGATTCAGGCTCCGGGAAAAATTGAACAAGGAAAGATTTATTTTAGACCTGACGGAAAGTCTTCTAAAAAGAGTAGCTATCTGGACCTATTAGAGCAGAGCGAAGCATTTATGAGAAAAGTGAGAGGAGATGAGATCTCCATGATTTTTCAGGAACCCAGCTCGGCACTGAATCCTGTGTATTCCATCAACGATCAGATCTCAGAAAGTTTTTTGCTTCATCGAAGAAGAGAGCTCTCTGAAAGTGTGGTCAGGGAAATAGAAGAAAAAGTTGACAAAGCGGACTCCATCCTGAAAAAGATAGCCTATAAGATGAAAAGAGGAACATATAGAAAAATGCTGGTGGATGAGAATTCTTTTCTTCTGAAATTTCTTTCCCGTATCCCTGTTGTTAGAGTCTATAACGGTCGGTTAAAAAAATCAGCCCGGAAAGAGACCATTGAAATCTTAAAGAAGCTGGGAGTACCCCATCCTCAGAAGCTGGTAGATCGATACCCCCATGAACTCAGCGGAGGCATGCAGCAACGAATAGTCATAGCTATGGCACTCGCTTGCCATCCCAAACTTTTGATAGCTGATGAACCTACTTCCAATCTTGACGTTACCATCCAGGCTCAGATTCTCGATCTCATTCGGAAATCAAGGAAAGATCTGGGCACATCTGTTCTTTTTATTACTCATGATCTAGGAGTGGTGGCAGAGATGTGCGATCGGGTGGCAGTAATGTATGCCGGCAGCGTTTGCGAAATAAGCGAAGTAAGGCAGCTGTTCAAAAACTCTCTTCATCCTTACACTAAAGCACTTATAAACGCAATTCCCAAGCCAGGGAGTAAGGAAAAGCTTAAAAGCATAAAAGGCACTGTGCCAAATCTAATAAACCCCCCTTCTGGTTGCCGGTTTCATCCTCGCTGTCCTAACCAGATGAAAATTTGCCGGCAAATAAAGCCGGAGCTTACTCGAGTGGGGAATAACCATCTGGTAGCCTGCCATCTTTTTACCCCGTTAGATACCGAACATCTAACGGGGCTTACTAGACAGAGATGAACATGAATATCTTAGTAGAGGTCAGAAAGCTAAAAAAATACTATGCCATTCAGGGAGGGGTTTTTAAAAAAAGAATAGGAGACATAAAAGCGGTGGATGGCGTGAGCTTAAAAATTAGAAAAGGAGAGTGTCTCGGTCTGGTGGGAGAATCCGGGTGCGGAAAGACAACGCTGGGCAAGACCATCCTGCGCTTACTTAAACCAACCAAAGGACACATCTACTTTGATATATCGGAAGAGATAAAACAGGAGGTGGAGAAACTAGAAGAGTTGATAGATTCAAATTCTCAAAAGCTTCAAGAACTTGAGAGAACACACGATCTTTCTAATTTTGAAGGAAAGAGATTGAAAAAGCTGAGAAGGAGAATGCAGATAGTTTTCCAGGATCCCTCCTCTTCCCTCAATCCTAGAATGCTGATCAAGGACATCGTCGGGGAGCCACTAGGAGTGCATGGACTAGCCAAAGGT
>DAOVGK010000053.1 GCA_030672445.1 Candidatus Aerophobota bacterium | reverse complement strand
CCTCTCGTAATTTAACAGTGAAACTCGATTCTGAGGAAGAATTTAAAAAGGCAAAATATCTGGTCCCTGAGGTTTGCTCTCAAGAAACTTTAAAAATACCCATAAAAGGGGAGCTTTCTTTCCAACTTCCGGCAAACTTTTTTGCCATTTACCGAATAACCTGAAGAAGGTGAGAGCTGGAAATATAAGGCCAGAAGGGAGGTGAGAAACTAAAAAAGGCCAGTCCAGCTGGGAAATTAGAAAAAGCTAAGACATTGAAGGAGGCTAAACAATGTACAAGGCAAAGATTGGCTTAGTGGTAAGTTTAGGGATATTGTTGGTAGGACTGATGTGTTCCTCTGCACTCTCCCAGAAAGCCACAGTTAGATTCCTCATGGGTCCAGAGGGTCCGAGAAAGGGGTGGACGGCTCTTATTGAAAAATTTGAGGCAGGATACCCCAACATTAATGTGGAAATGCAGGAAGGTCCTGGTGCAACCAACACACGCGAGGATATGTATTCTACTTCTTTCCTGGCAGGAGAGGCCACCTATGATCTTGCCTATGCGGATCTGATTTGGGTTCCCAAGTTTGCTGCTGCTGGCTGGATTGTAGACATAACAGACCGGCTTACCCCCGCCGAGATAGCGGAGTTTTTGCCCGGAGATATTGCTGGAGGAATGTACAAGGGAAGACTGTATCGTGTGCCTATGCAATCAGATGCGGGTATGCTCTACTACAGAAAAGACATCTTGGAGAATGCAGGACTCAGACCTCCCAGAACATGGACTGAACTTGTGAATCAAGCCAAAAAGCTGCAAAACCCACCGGATCTTTGGGGCTTTACCTGGCAGGGAGCTGAGTACGAAGGGTTAATTTGTGACTATCTGGAGCTTGTCTGGGCTGCCGGAGCGGCTCTCCTAGATGAGGAAGGGAAGGTGGTCCTGGATGAAGAGACAGGTGCCGTGGATGCTGTAAAGTTCATGCACGATGTGATTCACACCCACAAGATCTCGCCTCCCGGGGTAACTACTTACGGGGAGGAGGAATCACGCTACGTTTTCCATAATGGTAATGCTGTATTCCACAGAAACTGGCCTTATGTCTGGACTCTGGCTCAAAAGGAAGACTCTCCTG
Organism: Candidatus Aerophobota bacterium; assembly: GCA_030672445.1. Next base: position 5,376 of record DAOVGK010000053.1, on the reverse strand, counting down.
TTAAAGGCAAGATAGGGATTGTCCCTATGGTACACAAGGAAGGTTTCAGAAGTGCGGCCTGCCAGGGAGGATGGGGCTTTTGTTTTTCCAAGTTCAGCAAGAACCAAAAGGCTGCCTGGACCTTTGCACGATATGCTACCAGCTATGAAGGTCAGAAGTTTATTCACTTCATTGAAGGAGTTATTCCCAACCGACACGCTCTGTTCGCAGATCCCGATATCCTTGATGAGAGTCCCCACTATCCTGCTCTCTGGAGAATACAGATAAATGCTCGACCAAGACCTCAGCATCCTCTTTATGGGCAGATTTCCGACATCCTTCAAAGATACGTCCACTCTGCGATTACGGGAATAATGAAACCTGAAGATTCCATCAAGCGTGCGGCTGCTGAAATTCGAGAGCTGTTAGGCGAGTAAACAACCGGCGGGGTGGGAAAGACTTTTTCCACCCCGCTAAATAATCATGAAAAAAGAATTTCGACTCACAGATAAGCAATTTGGATATCTTCTTCTCATTCCAGCCACTGCCTTTTTTTTATCCATAATTATCTACCCTGTAATTCGCAATATATATCTTAGCTTCCACCAGAAAAGTGTTATCACAGGAATGCAAACACAGTTTGTGGGAGGGGGTAACTACCTCAGAATCATAACCAGGGACCTCTGGTTTAGAAATGCTCTTTTTAATACCATTAAATTTACCTTAATTTCGGTATCCATAGAGTTCATTCTGGGATTGGGTTTTGCCCTTGTTCTTAATCTTCCCTTCAAAGGAAGAAATTTTGCTAGAGCTGCGGCTATCCTGCCCTGGGCTTTGCCCACTGCGGTTATGGCCACGGCCTGGCGCTGGATTTATAATGATATATTTGGGGTCTCCAATGATATTCTTTTGCGCCTGGGAATAATTGATGAGGCTGTTGCCTGGCTAGGCAATCCAGCCACAGCTATGTATGCAGCTATCTTTTCTGATGTGTGGAAAACCACCTCGTTTATCACTCTCATACTTCTTGCCGGTTTGCAGTCTATTCCCAAAGACCTTTATTCTGCGGCTGACATCGATGGAGCAAATGTGTGGCAAAGGTTCAGGCATATTACCTTTCCCTTACTCAGACCAGCTATAGTTCTTGCTCTCCTCTTTCGCACCTTACAAGCCTTTGCCGTCTTTGATCTAATCTGGGTACTTACCCAGGGGGGGCCTGCAGGAACCACGGCAACTCTCTCTGTCTATGTATACGATTATATCTTTCGTTATTTAAAACTGGGATATGGAGCTGCCCTAAGCATGATGGTGTTCTTCTTTGCCTTAGCTCTTATCTTTGCTATCCTGGTATTCCGACGCCGAGAGGTAGAAATGTGAGAATTGGCAGAAGATCTATGTATTTTACAAAAGGTCTCCTGTTTTTCCTTGTGGTAGGGATTATTGTGTTTTTTAGCCTTGCTCCCTTTATCTGGCAGGTTATAACTTCCATAAAACCCTCCGAGGAGATTTTTACAAGGCCTGTGATATACATTCCCTCTCGCCTGGATTTCAGTGCTTATTTAAAGATTTTTATTCAGCGTCCCTTTGGCAGGCAGATAATAAACAGTATTGGTATTGCCTGTATAAGTACTCTCATTTGTGTATTTGTTGGTTCATTAGCTGCCTATGCTATCGCCCGATTCAACCTTTTGGGAGGCGAGGGAGTTCTTCTTGCTGTACTGATTATCTCCTTTTTTCCCGGCATTGTCCTTATTGTTCCTCTTTACGAGATGGTGAGAAGCGCTCATCTTACCAACAATTGGCTAGCCTTAATCCTACCTTATGTAACAATGAATCTTCCCTTTACTATGTGGGTGATAACCAGTTTCTTCCGTCAGGTCCCCCGTGATCTGGAGGATGCTGCTAAGGTGGATGGACTGAGCCGTCTGGGCACTCTTTTTAGAATAATCATGCCTCTGTCTGCCCCTGCTCTGGCTACTACAGCTATCCTTGTATTTATCTCTTGCTGGAATGAGTTCCTGTTAGCCCTTACCTTTATGACCAGAGATAGCTCTCACACCGTCCCTGTGGGTATTGCTATGCTGTCCGGGGCTTCTTGGTATGAGATTCCCTGGGACCAGATCTCTGCGGCAACGGTACTGACCACCTTACCTCTAGTGGTCTTTGTGGTTATTTTCCAGAGAAGAATCGTGGAAGGATTAACTGCGGGAGCACTTAAGGGTTAGAAGATACGTTCGAGGTTCTACATTCGATGTTAAAAATAATTCGATGGTTTGGTTGATTGAAAAAAAGAAAAGGGGAGTCAATTTTGTTTCGACTCCCTTCGGAATACCTGCTAAATCTTAGCTTGCGGAACTTTCAATTTTTCTCAAGCCTTAGCGGGGGTTGACGGGGAAGAAAAAACTACTATAATGTATCTCAAAGAGTTGGAGAATGGAAGAGAGAGTGCAAGCTGATTTTATTGTAGTGAAAGCGCTAGAAAATGGAGTAACTATTATTGGTTTGACTCGAGGGAAAGAGACCATAGTTCATCATACCGAGAAATTGGATGAAGGTGAGGTCTGGTTCTGCCAGTTTACAGAACATGTATCTGCCATTAAGATAAGAGGTAAAGCAGAGGTCTTTTCCCGGTATGGAAAAGTACAATCTGGTAAATAATTTCTAAATTCCTAAAGACGAGATATAGAAAATGGGGACGTGATTATTTTTTGGAAAGGAAAATAATTGCAGGAAGAGAGAACTAGAAAGAAGAAAAAATAATCACGTCCCCATTTTCTGTAATAGACCCTCAGGCACTCTCAATCATATTTCCAGGGGAAAAAGAGGTTTCGAATAACATCTCTTAAGGTTTTCTTTTGACCCTCTTCTTCTCTTTTCACCTCTTTTCTTATCTCCTCCCCGGTATATCTTTTGGCTACTTCAATGAAGGCATTGCTTTGAAGAAGAGCAATCATACTCACTCCGGCCAGAAAGATAACTCCCGTAACAGAACAGAGCAAAAGAATAGCTATTTCAAAGAGAAGAACTACAAAGGTAAACCCAACATTATTCAAAGCTAGCAAAAAAGAAGTCCTTAAGATTTGAATTATTCCCATTTTCTGCCCTATCATAAGGGGAAAGAAATAAACTTGAGCCAGGAAGAAAAAGATCAATATCCAAATGTTGATTATCCAAAGAATCACACTCAACGAGCTGGTTCTAGCCAATTGTCCATAGAACATTAAGGAAGATCCAGCTACTAAAGGGATTATCACGCAAATAAGAGACAGGATAAGGCTTTTCTTCCAGTGATCTTTTATCCCAGTAAAGAAATCTCTCATCTCTATTTCGTGCTCCTTTATGGCAATTTTTCGGGAAATAACAAATATCCCCGCCAGGGCAGGAGAAGTTAAAAGAAAGCATCCGGCCAGCAAAAGAAGAAGCAAGGGGGAGAGATTTTTTCTGATCTCGAGACCAACTAATAGAAAGGGAACAAAGGTAGCTGTCCAAAATAAGTTACTAAGGATAAGCTTACCCACATTATGATAGGCATCCCCTAAAGTAAACTTTATGGCCCGTCCTATGGACAGTTTACCAACTTGGTTATTTTCTTTTAACAATTGTCTTTTCCTCTTTAACATTATACCCGAAAATCTAACTACTGCAAGATCATCATACCAGAGCATATGAAGAAAAGTAGTCAATTATTACCAGCGTTGTTTCCTTTCCGCACCTTTTGACAAGGATGGTCGATGATGATAGGATAAGTTTAGAGTATCCGTTATTGCTCTATCAGTGGACAAGGAATCAGCTTGCCCACTTTTTTGTACGAAAAATGGGGACGTGATTATTTTTTTCTTTTTTTCTAGTTCTTTCTTCCTACAATTATTTTTCCTTTCCAAAAAATAATCACGTCCCCATTTTCTCATCCTTGAGAGAATTTGGAATCGTCTATGAGCAGAAAAAATCGGCCCCTAAATATCCTGAGGTCAACATCCTTCGCCCATGCCTTAAGTGATATGTACTGGTTTATCTTTCCCGTTCTTCTACCTCTCGTTAAAGAGGAATTCGGGCTAAGTTATATTCAGGCAGGCCTTCTGGTAACCTCTTTTACCATCGTCACCGGCCTGGGTTCCTTTATTACCGGCTATTTAGGTGACCGTTTTGGTCGAAGAATCATCTTAAGTGGAGGATTTTTAATTGCTTCTCTGGCTCTGATACTTTGTAGTAAAAGCAGCTTTTACTGGCAACTACTTCTTGCCTCGGCTCTGGTGGGTGCGGCTGCTCCGGGGATAATAGGGCTGCTGGCCGACCATTTAGGGCTAATTCTAGCTTTGCAGTTGAGCACTATTCCTCTTGTTCTGGCGGGAGCACTTTTTATCTATCTTAAAACTCGCACATCCCTGGATAGCTGGCCTGAAGAGAAAAAAGCGGTTCAAAGCTGAAGATAAAAAAATCATTTCTTTAAGATATCTAGAGAAACCGGTCCCCTCGAAGTGGCATAAAATGCGGGGGACTTGTTCAAAACTGCTCCTTACAACCTTACAGGTTCTCTTATCTCAAACTTCATTTTCTCTCCTCTTTTTGTAATAATTATGTATTTTCGCCACAGTTCATCGTCTCTAGACAAAGGCACAGCATCCTCAAAATTACTAAAATAAAGGTGAGGTCCACGGCTTTCTTTTCGAATCCTCGCTGCTCCCACAATCATTTGTGCCACCTGTAGGAGATTGATAGTCTCTAAGGTAAAAATAAGACCTCTCTCATCAGTACAGATACCTTTTTCCTCTATCTTCTTTAGCTCTTGGATTCCTTTCTTTAATCCTTCCTCAGTTCTTACGATACTAGCGAAGTGGGAAAGTGAGTTTTGTACTTGCTCACGACCCAGAGAAGCTTTTTCTCCCCTATTTTTATTCTGCAAATTGTTTAACTTCTGCTCCATATTCTCAATAATAGAGGGTTCTATATTAGGAAAGTAATTGGTCTTTTTTGCCTGCTTTAAAGCGGAAGATCCAGCAATCCTACCAAATACCTGGGAATCAAGTAAAGCATTTCCTCCTGGTCTATTTGCTCCATGTTGACCTCCAGCACATTCTCCGGCTGCGTAAAGCCCCTTAAGTGTAGTCTGTCCTTTTTCTCCTATTTTAACCCCTCCCTGGAAGTGTTGAGCGGCGGGAGCTATCTCTACCTTGACTCCTTTTGCTAAATTTATTCCTCTTTCTTGAAGCCAGGATACTGCCTCAGGATTTATTTTCTTCAGTCTTGATAAAGGGTTAGTTTTAAGTTTTTCTTCCTTTAATAAATCTACTCCTTTTGCTTTCTTATACCACTTTACTACTTTGGTTAATCCCTCCCATTTTAAATCTTTTGGATTACAGCTATAGTCCAAATAGACCTTCCTACCCTCTCTTAATTCTT
>DAOVGK010000055.1 GCA_030672445.1 Candidatus Aerophobota bacterium | reverse complement strand
GCAATAGCTCTCTGTCCCATATGGAAAATCCCATTAGCGCAGGAAATAAACTCATGGATACGGCGCTCCAGGACGGTCTCGAAATCTTCCTGAAATTGTCGGCCGGCAACCTTGACCAATACCCCGAGGGGCATAGCTGCACCCATCTCGACTTTATCTACGTCCGGGCCAATGATCTCGATCTTACCGTCTTCTACCTCCTCCATGGGCTTTCCTCTTAAGAGCTCAAATGCAGTGCTGCGTTTTCCTCCAAATTCAACCTGCATCTGTTCTTTTCTAACTCTTTCTCCCTCAAAGCCTGCTCCGTAAGGAACCGGGATGGGAATTTCAGTTACCTTGATCTCCAAACCTCTTACCTCAATGGATTTGCTCACTATTTTGTCCCGGAGAATATTGGAAATCACGTGCTCATAAGTACAAATTCCCGTTGGTAAAACCTCGGGAAGATCTACGTCTGAGATGACCGGAAAACCAAAGTTAATAGCTCCGGCTGCTGTGGCATACTTTTCATCGGTTATCACCTGATTCTCATCTACTTCGGGATCGGCGCCCAATGCTAGACCAAAGGCATGAACCCTTGCCTTATTATAAAGAAGAATTTCTCTTGCTTTTTCTAAATTTCCCGGTTTAATTCCCCCAAAGGTCATAGCTGCTCGGGTGGAAAAATTTAGAGCATGAACCGCCGCACTGGTATCTCTTCCATAGGGGACGAGGAAAGTATCCCAGTTCATCTCGATACCTTCTTCAGCTAACTGTTCAGCCATACTCCTGCCATTGGAACTCGAGGCCATAAAGACGAGAATACTTTTCTCCTGCAGAGCACGAGCCAATTGAACCGCTTCTTCGTTAGTAGGAAGAGCTCCTAGACAGGCAGCAAATCCAGGCATTCTTCCGTCTACCAGTTTGATCCCCTGAGTTCGAAGGATAGCGTCATCGGTAAATCCAAGCCATATTCCCTTCGGTTCATCACCAGTTAAGTATTTCAAAGCCTCAATGGCTTCTTGAGCTATGAGAGTAGCTATTCCTGCATCTAAAGCGTTCCCCAGATAGGGCAGCCATAATTTCTTAGTTAGTTCCGGAGGCAGAAGTCGCCTTGCTTCCTTGAGAGCCTTTTCCAAGTCCTGAAGAGTCTTAACCTCCATCCCCAAAAGAGCATAGATAACGGGAAGGTAATAAGCTGTGTTAGGAAAGGCTACCTTCTCATCCGGTCCTTTTTCCTCAATGAGTTTATTTAATTTTTCTTCGGCCTCTTTCACGTACTTATGTGCTCCTCTAATAGCCGCCGAGGCAATTATCTTCGACATATCCCTCCTCCTTAGATTTTGATTAAAAAGTTTCTGGAAACCGTTGTTTTAAACTGGCTTAATTTATTTGCTAACTCGGCTCTCCTGCAATCCGGGCAAATTTCAAAAAGATCCTGCGGAAGGTGAAGGTCTTTCTCCTTTAAAAAATCTATCTCTACTTCAGGAACAAAAAAATTGCCGCATACCTTACATCTCTTTCTCTTAAGTTCGGTATGCCAGAGAGGAATTTTTCTTAAGTTTTGATGATCCTCAATTTTTATGGCTCCAGTGGGACAAACAGTTGAACAGGCACCACACCCTATACAAACATCAGAATGTATCTGGTAAGGGGTGGTAACCTGTCTTTCTGTTCCCCGATTAATAAAACCAATAGCATCCACACCTACCAGTTCCTGACACACCCTCACACACAAACCACAAAGAATACATTCTTCATTATCTACCTGGAATCTAGGTTTTTTTACTCCCATTTTTTTAGCCAGATCTTGGATTGGTTTTACATTGGGGCACCTGGCTAAAAGCAATTCTAAAATTAGTTTTCTTGCTTTTCTTACCTTTTCTGAATCGGTCTTGACTTCTATTCCTTCCTGAACCGGATAAGTACAGGCAGCACTTAGCCTGGACCATCCTTTTCTTATAATCTCCACCGTACAGACCCTACAGGCCCCGTAAGGAGTTAATGCTTCATGATAGCAGAGGGTAGGAATTTCAATACCCATTTTCTTGGCTGCTTCCAGAACAGATAACCCCTCCTCCACTTCAATGGCTTGACCATCTATAGTTAATTTTACCATCTTAGCTCACTACAATAGCCCCAAATTTGCAGTTTTCCAAACAGATACCGCATTTTATACATTTGGCTTGATCTATGCGATGGGGCTCCTTTCTCTTTCCTTCAATTGCCTGCTGTGGACACAATTTTTTGCAAACAAGACAACCTCTGCACTTTTCCCTATCGATAGTATAGGTAATTAAATCTTTACAAACCTTTGCCGGGCATTTTTTGTCTTTAATGTGAGCCTCATACTCCTGCCTGAAATAGCGGATAGTGGTTAAGACTGGATTGGGAGCAGTTGCCCCTAAAGCGCATAAAGAGGTATCGGCTACTACCTGGGAGAGCTCTTCCAGAAGCTCAATATCTCCTTCTTCGCCCTTTCCTTGCGTAATACGGGTTAATATTTGAAGCATCCTCTTGATACCTTCCCGGCAAGAGGTACATTTACCGCATGATTCATCCTGGAGAAAGCTCAGGAAATATTTAGCTATATCAACCATGCAGGTACCTTCATCCATAACAATCATTCCACCTGAGCCCATCATTGACCCCACGCGGGTCAGCTCCTCAAAATCTATTGGTAGATCTATTAACTTTTCAGGAATACATCCTCCAGAGGGTCCTCCGGTCTGAATGGCTTTAAATTTTTTTCCCTGGGGAATCCCTCCCCCAATGTCATAAATGATCTCTCTTAAAGTAATGCCCATGGGAACTTCGACTAAGCCGGTATTTTTAATCTTTCCCACTAAAGAAAATATTTTTGTCCCTTTACTTTCCTTGGTACCAATCTTTGAGTACCAGTCAGCCCCTTTAGCCATGATTAACGGAACATTGGCCCAGGTCTCAACGTTATTAAGATTGGTGGGCCTTTCCCACAGGCCGCTTTCCACAGTATGAATATGTTTTGCTCGAGGTTCGCCAACTCTTCCCTCAAGGGAAGCCACGAGAGCAGTTGATTCACCACAAACAAAGGCTCCTCCGCCTCTGTTTATTTGAATGGTGAAATTGAATCCTGAACCTAAGATATTTTCCCCCAGAAATCCATATTCTGCGGCTTGCCTAAGAGCCACTTTTACATTGTTTACGGCCAAAGGATATTCATTGCGGACGTAAATATATCCTTCCTCAGCTCCAATAGCATAGGCTCCAATACTCATTCCTTCTAATACACTATGAGGATTTCCTTCCAGAAGACTTCTATCCATATAAGCTCCGGGATCACCTTCATCGGCATTACAGATGACATACTTAATGTCTCCGGGAGCTTTTCGACAATAGTGCCATTTTCTGCCGGTAAGAAATCCACCACCGCCTCGCCCCCTCAGACCCGCTTTGGTAATTTCTTCGATAATTTCTTCCGGAGACATACTGAAAAGCACTTTACTTAGACTGGAGTATCCACCGAGGAGAATATAGTCAGAGATGCTAGTGGGGTCTATCTTACCATTATTCCCGAAAATTAGGCGCTTTTGTTTTTTGTAAAAGGGAATCTCATCCTCGTATTCGATTTTTTTTCCTGTTCTAGGGTCTTTGTAAAGCAATCGATCAATGATATTATTTCGCATAACTGTCTCATAAACAATTTCTGGCACATCATCTGGTTTAACTTGCTGATAGAAAATCTTTTCTGGATGAATCACTACTAAAGGTCCTCTCTCACAGAAACCATGACAGCCTGTCGTTCTAATATCTACCTTTGCATTCAACCTTTGCTTGTTGATCTCCTCCTTGAAAGCATCAATTACTTTTTCACAGCCACAAGCACGGCATCCGGTTCCGCTACAAATGGCTATGCAGGGTTTGCTTAAATCACGTCCTTTTCTTAGAGACCTTCGGAGATTTTCTAGGTCTTGCGGCGTTTCAATCTTCTTCACTTATTTTGTCCTCTATAGTTTTTCAAGACTTTCTCCACTTTGCCTGGGGTCATTTTACCATAGTATTGTCCATCAACTACTATCAAAGGTCCCAAAGCGCAAGCTCCGAGACAATTGACCGTTTCCAAAGTAAACATAGAATCCTTGGTTGTCTGGCCGGATTTAATAGCTAGGTCTCTTTCTACCTCTTCCAAAATTCTTACTGCTCCTCGCACATGACAGGCGGTGCCCAGACAAACATTGACGATATGCTTTCCCCTTGGTTTCAAATTGAAAGATTTGTAAAAACTGGCAATGCCGTAGATTTGAGTCAAGGGGATTTTTAAGCTTTCCCTTACTCGAAGTAAAGCCTCTTTAGGTAGATAATTATATTCTGCCTGGATGTCCTGCAGGATACCAATTAAAGCGCTCTTTTTTCTTTTGTATCTGTCAAGTATTTCATCAACTATGGCCGGGTTCATTTATTCCCCTCTGGCTAAATTCTTCGCTTTTTTAAAGTCCACCAAAAACTCTCGTCTTTTCTCTCTGGTCACCTTTTCAATTTTCACAAACCTTAAGGCTCCTGTAGGACACGCTTCCACGCAGGCCGGGAGTCTACCGGCTTCTGTTCTTTCCAGACAAAGATCGCACTTGATGATGACTTTCCCAGCCCGATCCATGCCAACCACCCCAAAAGGACAGACCAAAATACACCACTTACAACCGATACATAGCTCTTTTTTGACCGTTACCGACTGTCCGGGTCCAACTTTCTCCAGGGCATGGGTAGGGCATATCTGGACACAGGGAGCATCTTCGCAATGTCGGCATTGCAGGGGTGCACTCAGCTCACCCACTGCTTCTACTGTCACCCGATATTGAGGAAGAGGTACTTCCTCGATAGCCTTAAAGAGATCCTTAGATACAGAGTGTTCCACAGCACAGGCTGTCTCACAACTTCTGCACCCCAGACATCTTTCTACATCCACTACTATAACGCCTTTCATTTAATCTCCTTTTAATTTACTGGTACATCATCGGTTTTAGTTTTAAAGCGGC
>DAOVGK010000047.1 GCA_030672445.1 Candidatus Aerophobota bacterium | reverse complement strand
TTATGGGCCTGATAACCCGGCTCCTCTTTTTTTAACTAAAGCTCTATCTATTAGTCCTTCCTCGAGCATGGCAAGCAAAGGCATCCTCAAGGCATCCTTAAACTCAAAAAAAGGGGGGGGATTTGAAGTAATTGGATTTGGCTTTGGTCCCGAGTTAAAAAAAATTGATCGATTAAGACCCATAGACGTGATCTTTACTCCCAGGGTAAATCAGTTCAGAGGCGAGATAACTCATCAACTGGAGATTAAGGACTTCCGAGGAGAAACAAATGATAAAGATATCCAAAAAGATCAGGAGCATACCGGATTTTCCTAAAAAGGGAATTCTTTTCCGGGATATCACTCCTCTTTTGCAAGATGCCACCTCCTTCAAGGAGGCTATAGAGCTACTGGCAGACTACTACCAGGATAGAAAGATCGATTTGGTAGTCAGTGCAGAGGCTCGTGGTTTTATCCTTGGTGCAGGGGTTGCCTACCGGCTGGGAGTAGGCTTTGTACCTGTGCGTAAGCCCGGTAAACTTCCTTATAAGGTTGAGAGAGCCACTTATGAACTTGAATACGGTGAGGATTCTCTGGAGATACATAAGGACGGGGTCAAGAAGAATGATAGGGTTCTAGTTTTTGACGATCTTCTGGCCACGGGAGGAACAGCCAGAGCTATCTGTCAGTTGGTGGAGGAGTTAGGAGGAAAAGTAATGGGAGTTTGTTTTTTGATCGAGCTAACCTTCCTTAAAGGACGGGAGAAGCTTGAAGGGTACGATATTTTTTCCTTGATTAAATATTAGAGGAGGGGTTGAGATTTCAAAAATGAAGGTAGAAAAACTTGTCGTAGGAGAGATGCAGGCAAACTGTTATCTTGCGTGGGATGAGCAAAGTAAGGAAGCTGTAGTAATAGATCCCGGAGGGGATGCAGATACTATAGTTGATGCTATCTCTCGGAATTCACTCCAGGTCATCCATATCATTGATACTCATGCTCACGTTGATCATATAGAGGCAAATGATTTAATTAGACAAAAGACGGAGGCTTCTCTTTTCATTCATTCAGCTGATGTTTCTTTACTGCAAGATTTAGAACTCAATTTGTCGCAGATGCTGGGGAGGGAAAAGAACTTTCTACCTCCCACAGGGGTGCTAGAGGATAAAGATAAACTAAAACTAAAGGGGTTTGACCTGGAGGTTTTGCACACCCCGGGGCATACGCCGGGCAGTGTCTGTCTTTATGGGGATGGCAGGCTCTTCAGCGGGGATACACTTTTTGCCGGTGGTGTAGGAAGGACCGATCTTCCAGGAGGCAATTTCAAACAGTTGAAGGATTCTCTTGAACACAAGATATTGAAGCTTTCTGATAAGGTAGTAGTCTATCCAGGCCATGGGCCCAATACCACCATAGGCAAGGAAAGAAGGGATAATCCCTTCCTGGCCAGTTAAAATGGATTCGGCTTTAAAGAGAAAGAATGTTTTACTGGGAATAAGCGGGAGTATTGCCGCTTATAAAGCGGCTGAAATTGTCCGACTGCTTCGAAAGCGCGGGGCGGCAGTTTATCCTATTATGACGAAAGCGGCTACCCATTTCGTTCATCCTATTACTTTCCAAACCCTGGCCTCTCAAAAGGTTACCCTGAAGTTATTTGATAAAAATAATAAGGAGATGAGACATCTTTCTTTGCCCAGGCTAGCTGATCTGCTTTTGATTGCTCCAGCTAGTGCAAATGTGATAGGAAAGATGGCCAGTGGAATTGCGGACGAGATTCTTACCACCATCGTCCTGGCTACCGAGGCTCCTGTAGTTATAGCTCCGGCTATGGACCATGGGATGTATCGCAGTCCAATCCTGCAAAGAAACATAAACAAACTCAAGGCTTTTGGTTATAGGTTCATCGGCCCAGAAAAAGGGAATCTTGCCTCCGGAGAAGTGGGAATGGGCCGAATGACGGAGCCTTCTAAAATCGTCGCATATCTGGAAGAGTTGATCCAATCTAGAGACGATTTTCGGGGAAAGACCTTTTTGGTTACCGCTGGTCCCACCAGAGAAAGATTGGATGCTGTTCGCTTCTTCAGTAATTATTCCAGTGGCAAAATGGGCTATGCTTTGGCCGAGGAGGGCAGATGGCG
>DAOVGK010000065.1 GCA_030672445.1 Candidatus Aerophobota bacterium | reverse complement strand
GAAGGAAAGACGAAGATTATCTATAACAATCCAGAAGATGAGAAGACAGTCTACATGTACTTTAAAGATGACATAACCGCGAGATTCAAAGATTTGTCTTCCCGATGATTCTGGGCTTTCTCAATTTCCTTCCGGGGTCCCCAATACAGATTGACAAGTGCTGTGATTTCGCCTAGGTTTGTTCCCAGAGGACAACATAGGAAGTCTTTCCAAGGAAGGAAAGGGGAGATTCACCGGTTCCAGTCACGGAAGCAATGTACGATTAAAAAGGAAACTAAAATGGCAGTTACTCGGCGACGAGAAAATAAAATGTGGCATCGAGATGATCACTTTTGGGAGACATTCTACCCAATGTTATTTAATGAAGAGCGTTGGTCAGTTGCTCCGGAGGAGATTAAAAAAGCGACTGTTTTACTCAATATTGCTCCCCCGGCCAAGATTCTTGATCTTTGTTGTGGCCCGGGAAGGCACTCTATAGAGTTAGCTCGTCGTGGCTTTTCGGTTACTGCAGTGGACAGAACCGCCCTTTATTTGAGAAGGGCAAAGGAAAAAGCAGATGCTGAAGGGCTCACCATTGAATTTGTCCAAGAGGATATGAGACGTTTTTGCAGGCCCACTAGTTACGATGCAATAATAAATCTTTGGAGTTCTTTTGGCTATTTCGAAGATCCCGAGGATGACCGAAAGGTTCTTCTCAATACTTACTGCTCACTAAAGGAGGACGGAAAACTACTTCTGGATCTGATGGGAAAAGAGGTATTGGCCCGTATTTTTCGTGAACGTGACTGGCATGAAGAGAAGGATGTCATTATCATGAAAGAACACAGGGTAAGCAAGGACTGGTCCCGGATAGAGAATCGCTGGATCCTTCTCAAGGGACAAAAGCGGGAGGAGTTTGAGGTCAACCATCGTCTTTATTCTGCTACCGAACTCTCGGCTCTCCTGAAGCTATCCGGTTTCAAAGCTGTGGACGCTTATGGTGGTTTTGAGGGTACTCCTTACGACCACAAGGCGGAGAGACTAGTTATCGTTGCACAGAAATAGAACATGGCCCGGAGATCTCGGTGGGGTGAACTGGTATACTCTGAGTTCCACATTTTAAGTGTGCTGCATAAAGGGAGTCTCCGTACACTCCAGGTCCTCCAAACCTGCAAAAAGTAGATTTGGTTTGTAATCCCAGCAAACATCATCTCGTTATTCTATCATCGATGAGAGCTTGTTCTTAAGAGGCACTAGAATTAACTTAAGAGAAATGGCAAAGAAAATCAAAAGAGGGGAAATTGAAATAATTAAAGTCATTCAATTGACGCTAAAGCCAGGGGGCTATTTAGTCCTAAACTACTATGTAATCCCTGAAGAACTAGACTGGCGAGGATCTGTGCCCGTCCGAAGTGCTTTCGTCGACCTAATCGACCTAACAAGACAATGGATTGAAGAGGCAGATTTGCAGTTTGAGTCTCTTGCGGTAGAAGACTTTGACCCGAAGTGGTGGCTTTTTTTGAGAAAACAATAGCCCCGAAGATGATCTTCGATCCGGTAAAATATAGGATGGCTTTTCCAAGGGTCAAAATGAGGAATTTTTTCTTAACAACCGATCGCCTTGTTTTACGCGAATTCATCGAGTCAGATTGGCAGGCCGTGCACGAGTATGCCTCCGATCCTGAAGTTGTTCGCTACTTGACATGGGGTCCTAATACGGAAAAGGACAGTCGGGGTTTCATCCAAAGAGCAATTTCCTACCAGCAGGAAAATCCGCGTCGAAACCACGAATTCGCAGTAATCCTAAAAAAAGAGAATCGCCTTATTGGCAGTTTTGGACTCCATGTATCAAACCCAGAATACCGCGAGGGGTGGATCGGCTACTGTTTCAACCGCCATTTCTGGGGAAAGGACTACGCCACTGAAGCAGCAAGAGCAGTCCTTGAATATGGTTTTTGCCACCTCAAACTACATCGAACCTTCGCTACATGTGATCCGGAAAACACTGCATCTGCCAGGGTTTTGGAAAAAATAGGCATGCAGCAGGAGGGTTATCTTCGTGAGAACTTACTGATAAAAGGAAGATGGCGTGATTCTCTTTTATATGCTATCTTGGAGGATGAATGGGAAGCGCTCTAGATAAACACCGAGCTGTTTCTGCATAAATTAACTCGGAGTTAAATAGCGTCGCAGCGCCGCACTGTGCATAACTACGGATTGGCGGCTAGGTTCGTTTGTTCACTCTGCCCAAATTGCTCCTTTTCCACAAAAACCCGAACCGCCAAACCGAATCTCCAAGAGAACCATCAAAACAGATTGACAAGTGCTGGGATTTGGCTTGGGTTGCGTCAAGAAGGCACTGGTGAGACCTTTCTCTGACTAAGGCTCGCTATGCTATCCAGTTGTATGAGATAGTCAACATAAACGGGTGGCGTCTTAGGTAGGGATATATCAGATGAAAGTACAGACGGAGAATAGAGAGAATGGTGGATAAGTCCCGCGAATTGGGCTCCGAAATAATGGTTCAAGCAGCGAATTTGAAAGAATACGTGAAAGTCTGTGATGTGGTTGATAAGGCGTTCAAGCACTCTGAACTCGAGTCCAAGATCATCAAGGTCACCACAGCTCAAGATCCCAAGTTCCAGAAGGGTGACTTAAGGATAGCGAAGGTTAACGGGAAGATCGTGAGTGCGATGATGCTTATACGACGACCGTTGAGAATTGGCACCGCTGTTGTAGACGGAGCCATTGTAGCTCCGGTAGCAACCCACCCAAAATACCAAGGTAAGGGTTACTGCTCAGCAATAATGAAAGATGCTATTCATTACATGAAGGACCAGGGTTTCGATCTCACCATCTTGTGGGGGATACCGTGGCTCTATCTGCGCTACGGCTATTCACCAGCAATGCTGAAGCCAGAGCTGGTTATCAATTCTGAGCAAAGCACCTCAATGGAAAAGGGTCCACACCGGTTCAGACCTTTCACGGAAGTTGACTTAAAAGAGATGACCGCCATCTATCACGCCAACTCCGCTCGCAGAACATGTGCGGAAGTCCGCTCACCCACAATGTCTGAATGGCAGCCGGGAGGTTCTGAGGTCAAACTCGAGGTTCTCACAGATAAAAAGGATAGAGTGACCGGCTACCGCGCTCTCGGAACCGATCGGGGTCATCATCCATGTGCCCATGAGATCGGGGTTCTAAACGATGAAGCTTGTATGGTTATTCTTAGCAGTCTCATTGAACTAGCAAAAGAGAAAGACTTGAAGGAATTCCATTGCATTATCCATCCCGATCACCCTTTCTCTCGTTTTGCCTTCCGATGCGGTGGTGAAATCCGAATAAATCGTGCCAGCGGAGCCGCGATGGCACTCGTTCTAAATCTGGCGTCACTTCTGACCAAGATGAAGAAGGAATTTGAAGCCAGACTTCGATCTTCCGAACTTCATGACTCACGGTGTAATTTGAAGATTCTAAGTGAGGGAGAATCTGTGGTTTTGAAGATCGATCGTGGGCGAGTATCCGTGAACCCCGATGGCATCAAAGCCGACCATCAATTTGATATTCCGTTGGCTCATCTGAACCCTTTGGTAACTGGATATAGTGACATCAGAGATGTGCTCAAGAATCCTCATATCAAGATAAGAGGCGGAAAACGAAGCACCAGGCTTATTGAAGTTTTGTTTCCAAGAGGGTTTCCGTTTGGAGGATGCCCTCCGCTCGTTTGGGAATGAAAGAACTCACTATCAGCTAAATTGGTGGGAACAAATGCTAGAAGTTAGTCTAGATTTAGGATTCCCTTATTTGGTGGGACTATCAGAATCGGGGGAATTTAGTTTCGTAAGCCGCGTGTCGCGGGTTTGAGTCCTGCCAGGCGCACCAGGAATCTGTTTAGGATAATAGGTTTCAAGTTCTTAAACATTTTACAAATTATGGTAAATAGTATCTATCATCTCTGAAACATATTTTGCTATAGCAGGAGAGGCTGTGAGACCTGGGGATTCTATCCCAATAAGGTTTATTAAACCAGTTAAACCTCTTTCAGACTCATGAGAGATTACAAAGTCTCTAAAGTCTTCATTCTGTGTTTGTAATTTTGCTCTTACACCAGACATAGTCGGTGAAAGGTCATTCAAATCTATGGTAGGGAGATATTTCCTAATAGAATTATAAAATTCTTCCTTTTCCGATTCTACACCATAATCAATTTCGTCTACAAAGTAAGCATTAGGCCCGAATTTAATGTCGTGATTTAAATCCAGACCAGCGTGTATGCCAATAGAAAGTTTTTCAGGTATTGGATATATCAAATGATGTAGAAATTTTTTATTCCAAGAAAAATAGTCTCCTTTGCA
The DNA here is from genome assembly GCA_030672445.1 of Candidatus Aerophobota bacterium. The sequence goes on along the minus strand of DAOVGK010000065.1, from coordinate 9,370 downwards.
AAGATGCAATCTATAGCCATTCTCATCTATGCCGGCCATTTCTGCTATTTTGCCTGAGTGAAGACCTGCCGAATTTATCAAAATTTTTGTAGTAAACTCCTCTATCGTTCCATCTGAATTCTTTACTTTAAACTTGAATCCAAAGTTTTCTTTGTTTATATCAGTGACTTCTGAATTATATACCATAAGAACACCCTTAGATTTTGCCGCATCGGCAAAATATTTCATCAAACCATGAGAGTCTATTATTCCTGAGTTAGGAGAATATATAGCTAATTTCGCATTTACATAGGGCTCTATTTTCTTAATATCAGTTGGTTCATAAAATACAAGACCATCCACACCGTTTTCCTCGCCTCTTTGTTTCAAGGTTTCCAATACACCGATTTCTTCCTCGTCTGTAGCTACAATAAATTTGCCCAATTTTTTATAACCAATATCATTCTTTTCACAAATATCATAGAGCATTCTATTGCCTTCAATACACAAATTAGTTTTCAAAGAACCCGGTGGATAATGTATACCAGAGTGAATAACTTCGCTGTTTCTGCTACTAGTTTCCTGTCCAAAACTGTTGTGCCTTTCCAGCACAACAATATTTTCGTATTTCTCGGAAAGCTCCTTGGCAATTGCCAAACCTACGACACCTGCACCAATTATAGTTATGTCAATATCAGCCATACAATGAAAACTCCTTCCTTATCTTGAGCTTCCCTAGAAGATAATCTTTTTAGCTAGCTTTTTTCTTAAGCTGCATAACCTTCTTTTCTGGATGAAGAACTCGGGTAAGGGGTGCTTCCTTGATTTTCAGGATGACAAGCTCTGCAAGGTAAAGAGTTCGACAACCAGGTTCCAGATGACCGGCTGTAGTTTTGTTGGTTCTGTAATTGTAAAAAGTAAAGTGCATATGGGGCTTATGATCAGCAATTATGCCATGTATTCCGGCAACCTCAACGGGTCCCACAAACTCCATAATTTCATCCTCAGGTGGAAAATCTGTAGTGTTTATGCTATGCATTCGGGACTTATCCACAGTCCCAATTGCAGAAACAATTACCCCCGTTTGAATATCCTCTTTCTTAGCTACTTCCTCCACACATTTGTGAATGTCATCTCCATAGTCCAGTCTCACGAAAATAATATCCTCTATTTTCCCACCTTTAAACCACTCCATAATACACCTCCTTTTCTTTTTTTCAGTAAAATGCAAATTGCAACCACTTTATGGCAGAAGTTGTTTTTAACCTGGACTGGCCAAACTATTAAAGCTCTCCGGCTGGGTAGGGGAGTTATAAATTGGTTTGGCAATGGATTTATGCCTTCGTTACTTGCTCGGTAGCGGTGCCTCTATCATATGATTCTGCTCTTTTCCTTTGCCGATTTCATGAGCTATTTTCTTGGCGTATTCGATGGCCTCTTCTTTTGTTTTAACCTCCTCCATTACCTGGGCCTGGTGGATTTTACTTAAAAGATAAGAGATATCAGGCCCCGCAAGAATCCTCAATGACTTCATCAGTTCTTCTCCCCCAATTAACTTGGGTGGATGAAGAATAAGGGAAGATTTTTTAAAATATTCTTTCAGCAGTTGAATCACAAGCCTCGAGGAGACTGGTTGACTAACATCTACCGCTAGAAGGAGTAAAGAAATTTCGACCAACTCTTTCTTCGCTTCTATTAGGAACTCAGCTATAAGTTGAGTATTTTTTTGACTGCCTATAATCTTTTTCAATTTAGGATAGAGCTGTTCAACTCTTTGCATGATTTTTATATGAGCCCGGCTAAGTTTTAACCGTTTCCCCGCAGAAGATAGAGTGAGTTTTTCCTGTGCGGGGGAGAAAATCAGGGCCATAATTTTTAATAGATCCCTGCGTGAAATCATCATCTTTTCGTCAGTCTCCAAATGAAGATCAATCTTTTCTTTAAGATTCCTGGACAGCATTTTCTCGTTTGACAACAAAATTTCTAATCTTTTCAGGTTTTCTAAATTTGGAGCTTGTCCGAATATTTTTTCTAGTAAGACTCCTGCTGAAGAATTTACCAGACATCTGTGAGAAAAAGGATTTTTCAGAAAAAGACATAGTTCATCTCTTATTCTCTCCCCGGCTACTTTTTTAATAAGAGAAGATTTACTGGAAATCAAATGGATAACCTTTTCCTCCACCTCAAAGTCAAGTTGGGAAGCTAAGCGAAAAGCACGGAGCATACGAAGAGGATCTTCCTCCAGGGATTTTTCTCTCAATAGTTTAATTTTTTTATTTATCAAATCCTCCAGCCCTGTTTCAGGATCTATCAAGGCTAAGTGAGGCATATCGAGGAAATCCAGATCCAGAGCAAGGGCATTAATGGTAAAATCGCGCTGAAGAAGATCGGCCTTCAAACTTTGAGATTTTTTTAGAATGAAGTCTATGACGGTTTTTTCAGGAAAGACAACTCTTCTCAAGGTCGAATTTAAGACAACTAGACTTGCCTTCACCTGGTTTACAAAAAGCTGGACAATTCTGAATTCCGGATCATCCAACACTATGTCGAGATCCTTTTTTTCTCTACCTAGCAGAAGATTACGAAGGCATCCTCCTACTAACCAGAGTTTTTCCTTTCCTTTTATTCTGGTGAGTTCTTTGAGATAAGGATCCTTCTGGAGACTGTTTTTAAGGTAAGTCCAATTTAAGAAGCTTCCCGGACCTCTTTCCTGACGAATTTTATCCAGGATACCATTAACAAATTTTCCCGAATCGCTCGTCCCGTAGCGTTTAGCTATTTCTACAGCCTCATTTATACTGACTATGGGAGGAACATTTTCTAAAAAAAGAAGTTCGTAAATGGTAAATCTAAGGATGTTTCTGTCCACAGTAGCCATGCGTTCCAGAGTCCAGTTCTTGGCGTATTTCTTTATTAGAAAGTCGATAGGAAGGAGAAACTGGGAGGTTCCCCGAATGAGTCTTTCGGCAAATTCCTTCACTTCGGCCCTGAATCGGTATCGGGAAAGGATAACATTTAAAGCCTCCTCTACTGGAGTTTCTCTTACATCCATCTGGTAGAGGATTTGGAGAGTAAGTTCCCTAGCCTTTCGGCGATTTTTCATCTCTGAAAATCCTTGCCCGGTTATTTGTTGTCAATGGTTTCAAAATACCGTATATCCTTAATTTTGTCAACTTCCAATGTTAGTCCTACTCATTTCGGGGACTTGACGAATTTCTCTCCTTGTGCTATATTCACAAACTGAAAAATAGCATCTTTATAATCCTTTATTAGAAGCGATTTTATAGGGTCGATTGAAATTTGGATCAGAATTGAAAAATGCGCAAAGGAGGTGAGATAGGATGAATAAAGCCGAATTAGTAGAGGCGGTGGCTGCTGAGGTAGGGTTAGCCAAGAAAGATGTAAATAACGTTGTGGATGCCATGACTTCAGCAATTACTAACTCTCTGGCTAGAGGGGGAAAGGTTACTTTGGTTGGTTTTGGTACATTTCAGGTACAGAGGAGAAAAGCCCGTCAGGGCGTGAATCCTCAGACTAGAGCCAGGATAAGTATCCCGGCCAAAGATGTACCTAAGTTTAAACCTGGAAGAAGCCTGAGGGAAGCGGTAGCGTAACCAAAAAAACCGCTGAGGAGCTAAGGGAGATTATTTCACTCCCTTAGCTTCCCTTTAAGAGAATCTTAGAAAGTCAAAAATGATTGATTCTTACCAATTTGGGCATATTATCATAGATGGAAAGCGATATACCTCTGATGTAATCATCTATCCAGATAAAATAGATGATCATTGGTGGAGAAAAGAGGGACATCTGCTCCTGCCTGAAGATTTAAAAGAGGTAGTAAAGCAGAATCCAGAAGTTCTCGTTATTGGTACAGGAAATCCTGGACTAATGAGAATTCCTGCTACTACCCAAGAGTGGGTTCAGTCACGGGGGATAGAGATAAGAGTGAAACCTACCCCATCAGCCTGCCAGATCTATAACCAGCTCTGTAAAACGAAGAAAACGATCGCAGCTCTTCACTTAACCTGCTAGGTCTGAAAGACGGTCTTCAATGGAAAACTTCATCTGCTAAATCAGGGATTAGGGATCGGTGAGCAGTGGTCAATGAAAAAGGACTTCTGGCTAACCCCTGATAAGTTTTCTCTTAGGCAAAATGAGATAGCGAGGAGACAATGGCTCAGTATGGAAGGAAACACCTGTCTAATCGAAAGCGGGTAGGCTACCGTAACCGGTCAAGTAGGATCATTAAAGCTAAGCGAAGGAAAAAAAGAAAACGAATTTCTTAATAGGCCAACTACTATTTCCCGATGCAAAAATGAGAGAAGATTTGATCCAGGATCTTGTCAGTTACCACTTCTCCAGTAATCTCTCCCAGCCGGGAGATCCCTTCTTTCAAATCAAAGGCTATTAATTCCTCCGAAAATTCCTCCCTTAAGCCATCGAGTGCCCTATTTACATTTTGTTTTGCCTGTTCAAGAGCGCATTGTTGTCTGAGGTTTATGATAAGGAGGTTAGAAGTAGGAAGAGTAGCTTCCTCTAGAGCAAAGTTAGCTATTTTCTCTTTGAGTTGGGCTAGATTAATCTCTTGAGTTGCCGAAATCTCCACCATTCTCTGGCAGGGGAAAAAATATCTAATTCTTTCCTTGTCAACTTTCTGGGGTAGATCCACCTTATTTATAACCACCAATGTCTTCATCTTTTCTATTCCTCTAAAAATAGACTCGTCTTCTTGACTCAGAGGGCAACTCCCATCCACTATTAGCAATATTATATTAGCCTCCTCAATTTTGGAACGAGTTCTTCTCACTGCTTCTTTTTCGACCTGGCTCTTAACCTCTCTGAGTCCTGCCGTATCAATTATCCATAAAGGGAATCCTTTGATGATGATCATCTCTTCTATGGTATCACGGGTGGTTCCAGGGGTATAACTAACGATGGCTCTTTCCTTCTGAAGAAGAGTGTTCAAAAGACTTGATTTACCTACGTTGGCTCTTCCTATAATTACCGCCTTTAAACCCTGTCGGTAGATTCTGCTTGTCTTACCGATTTCTAACAGAGAATCAATCATCATAAGAATATGCTTGAGCCGGCTCTTTTTCTCTTTTTTCGATAGCGGCGCAATATCCTCATAGCCAAAGTCTATCTCTGCCTCCAAATATGAGAGAAGATCAACCATTTCTTTCTTAATTCCATTAATCTTGCTGGATAGGTCTCCATTCAGCTGATTAAGGGCTATCTCTAAATCTTTCTCTGTGTTTGCTTCAACTATGTCTAACACACTCTCTGCCTGAGAAAGATCGATTCTCCCCTTCAAGAAGGCTCTTTTGGTGAATTCACCTGGTTCAGCCAGACGAGCCCCAAATTTTAGGGTGAGTTTGAGGGTCTTCCTTAAAGGAATTGGGCCTCCATGACAGTTAATTTCTAGTATGTCTTCTCGGGTATAGGTTTTAGGAGCTCGCATTAAGGTAAGCAATACCTCATCCACAGGCTTTCCGGTCTCAGGGTCAACTATCCATCCATAGTGGGTTCTAAAGGAGGAAGTCCAGTCAATCTTCTTTCCCCGGGGAGGTCGGAAAATCTTCTTGGCTATCGAAAAAGACCTCCCTCCACTCATTCGCACAATCCCGATGCCAGATTCTCCTACCGGGGTGGAAAGAGCGGCAATAGTATCTTCCAGACTCATCTTCCTACCTTAGCCGGGCTCGGTAGGACCCGTCTTCTGGTAATGAAAAACTGCTGAGCTATAGAGACAAGAGTAGAGGTAAACCAGTAGACCATTACCCCGGAAGGAAGTGACCATAACATGACTATAATAAAAATGGGGAAAAACTGCATCATTTTAGCCATCCCTTCCTGTTGAGCAGCCGGTTGGGCCTTTCGGGAGATTCTCTGCTGGAGAAACATGGCTCCTCCTAGAGCTAAAAGCAGAGGAATATTGGGCTTACCCAGGTCCTTTATCCACAAAAAGGAGGGATTTTCGGAAAAAGGGAAATTAAGAAGAACCCGGTAGAGGACAAAGATAATGGGTAGTTGAACTAACATAGGAAGGCATCCGGCCATAGGATTAATCTTATGCTTTTTATACACCTTCATCATCTCTATCTGCAGCCGCTTAGGATCACTCTTGAATTTCTTTTGAATAGCCTTTAGTTCAGGCTGCACAACTTGCATTCTCTGCATGGATTCAAACTGCTTGAAAGTTAGAGGAGACAAAGCTCCATAAATGAGAAGAGTTAAAAGAATGATGGCTAATCCATAGTTATGAGTGAAGCTGTAAAAGAAGAGAAGAACGTTTCCTAGCCCCACGGAAAGATAGCCCCAGGTACTGACTTTAACTGCAGAAGATAGATGATAATCCTGTCCAATTAACTTTTTTATTACTTGGTTAGCTAATCTGACTTTGAAGACATTCCCCGGACCGGCATAGATTATCCATCTACTTTGGCGTCGCTCATCCCTGAGCCCCCAATAATCATCTTTAAACATCCCCCCCAGGGGTTGGTTGAGAGAGGCAAGTATCACGATCAGGTCCTTCTTTTGCCGCAGCCCCATCCATTTTACTCCCCGACCGTAATCCTGTCTGGTTCCTTGCTTGAATTGTTCTTGAAGCTGCCCCTTGAAAAAAACCAGTTGTTCTATATTGTTGCCTTTGGTTCCGATACCTTTGGGCCAGGTCAGGTGGTATTCGCTGCCTAGAGGAAGATCTTCAGTTTCAATGACGCACAGTCCATATTCTCCTTCCTGGGAAAGTTGAAAGGTTTTAACTATCTTAAATCCTCTTTCGCTATCCTGCCACTCAAAGACGGCTTTTTTCGCGGTTTCATCCAATGTGGACTGAAAGTTCTTTCCATCTAGATCTATTTCCATCCCTTCCGGTAAGAATAGATTTAAACCCAAACCAAACCTCTCATAAGCTATTAACTCTTTCTTAGAGCTCTTTAGATACCAGGACTTGATCCTGGCTCCTCTGGAGACAAAGGTAACTTTCAAATAATCGTTTTCTAGAACCAATTCCTCAACTGCCTCCGGGGACAGTGGAATTCGGGGAAGAGGAATTCTTTCCTCTTGAGCCGGCGAAGGTCTTCTTTCTTCTTTCGGTGGGGCAGTCTGGCGAAAGATAAAAGTCCAGACCACCACCACCAACACTGATAACACAATAGCTAGAATAATATTTTTCTCCATAAGTTCTCCCTCTTAGTTTAGCGGATCATAGCCCCCTGGGTTGAAGGGATGGCACCTTATGAGCCTCTTTATAGCCAGCCAGCTTCCCTTCAACAAACCGTATTTTTCTATAGCCTTTCGGCAGTAATCTGAGCAGGTAGGATAAAACCTGCAGGAGGGAGGAAGAAATGGAGAGATGCATAGTTGATAAAAGATTATTGCTCCTATCCCCATTTTTCTAACTCCCATCACACCCAGCCAATTGTGAGCGTACATTTCACTTCCCCTTGATCTTATTATACTTTACTTTATCTCTCTTTGTCAAGTGATGGAGGTTGATCGCATTAGCTTTGACCTTTGGCGAACTTTTTGTATAATAAACAAAGAAGGAGAAAACCCGAAGATTTTGAAAATTCATAAAAAGAGGTAAAGAGGTGAGATGATGGAAAGCCTGTTAGGTAAGTTTTTGTTATCAGGCCTGGGAATTCTGGTCCTTACTGAGGAGAAGATTGTGAAATTTATAGAAGAATTGACTAAAGAGGGAGAGATCACTCAGAAGGGAAAAAAGGAGCTTTTGACAGAGATAATTGAGAAAGGCGAGGAAAAGAAAAAAGAGATAGAAGGAAAAATAAGGGAGAAAGTGGAAAATATGCTTTCTCAAATGAATGTAGCTACCAAGAATGATATCCAGAAATTGGAAAAGAGGATAGCGACTTTGGAGAAAAAGAGAAAAGGTTAATTTGACAGGCAAAGACAGCTATGATACTATCTCGGGCAAAAGGGATTTAGTGATGAAGGAGAAGGTAGTTCACCTGGGTTTATTTGGACTAGGTACGGTGGGAGGAGGAGTAATTGAGCTTTTGTCAAGAAAAAAGGGGAAAGACCACCATAAGTTTGTCCTGGAAAAGATTGCGGTCAAGCACCTGGATAAAAAAAGACCTGTCCCGGTTCCTTTGTATCGATTGACTGCAGATCCTAGGGAAATCTTGGCTGATCCTAAGATTGATACGGTGGTGGAGGTGATGGGGGGGATAGATCCAGCTAAAGAAATAATTTTAGAAGCTCTAAAAAGGGGTAAGAATGTAATTACCGCTAACAAGGCTCTCCTGGCCCAAGCCGGGAGTGAGATTTTCAAGCAAGCGCTGGACAGCGGGTGTTATCTAGGAGTGAGAGCATCTAACATTGCTGCTTATCGTCTTATAGAAAGTTTAATTTCCTCACCTTTCCAGTTCGAGAAATTGATTGGTATCTTTAACGGGACTTGCAACTATATTTTGACAGAGATGGAAAAAAAAGGCGAAGATTTTTCTCCCATTCTCAAGAAAGCTCAGGAAATTGGTTATGCTGAGAAGAATCCTTCAGATGATATTGATGGTTACGATACTGCTCATAAACTAATTGTTCTACTTGGTTTAGCCCTGGGTTATTTTCCTCCGTTAGATTCTCTTTTTATAGAAGGGATTAGAAGGATCTCCCACCAAGATATTATCTTTGCAAAAGAATTGGGATATAGAATTAAACTTCTAGCTATTGCCAAAAGAGAAGCCAGTGAGCTGGAGGCTCGTGTCCATCCTGCTCTTCTGCCGTGGGGACGAGGTCTAGCTCGTCTGGATGGGATAGAGAATGGAGTCGAGCTACGGGACGAAGTAGGAGTAGAGATAGGAATGCAGGCACCGGGAGCCGGTAAATACCCTACTGCCACAGCAATTCTAGAAGATTTAGTTAGCGTAGCCCGGGGAAGGAAGTTAATCTATCCTCAACCGAAGAGATATCTGGCCTTTAAAAAAATGGGGGAGATAAAGACCAAGTATTATTTAAGATTTAATGCTCTGGATGAGGTGGGGGTTTTAGCAAAAATTTCTGGAATTTTAGGTGATCATAATATAAGCATTAAGTCGGTCCTGCAAAAAGGAGAAAATAAAAAACCACCAGGGGTGGTGCCGGTAATAATCCTTACCCATCGGGCAAGAGAAGACGATATCCAGGATGCCCTTCGTAAAATAGATAATTTAACTATAGTAAGGGGAAAATCCTTGCTGATTCGAGTAGAACAAGGAATTTTCTAGCCATTAGGAGGCAGAAACAAATGTCTACAGTTACTATGAAGGAGCTATTAGAGGCTGGGGCTCATTTTGGTCATCGAAGGAGTGCTTGGAATCCTAAGATGAAACTCTACATTTATCAGGAAAGAAATCAGATACACATCCTTGATCTCAGCATAACAGTAAAA
>DAOVGK010000011.1 GCA_030672445.1 Candidatus Aerophobota bacterium | reverse complement strand
TTCTCAGGAAAAGACCCTACCAAGGTGGATCGCTCAGGATCTTACATGGCCCGTTATATTGCCAAAAATTTGGTGGCCTCAGGAATCGCTCAAAGATGGGAAGTGCAACTTGCCTATGTGATCGGAAGGAGTGAGCCTGTTTCTCTTATGGTGGATAGCTTTGGTAGCGGGAAAATCCCGGAATCCAAAATGAAAAAGCTTATCAAAGATAACTTTGATCTTACTCCGCGGGGGATGATCGAAACACTGGATCTTCTTCGTCCTATTTATAAGGAAACCGCCTGCTATGGTCATTTTGGTCGCAGTGATCCCGAGTTTACCTGGGAGAGGATAGATCTTGCTGAGAGTTTAAGAAAACAAGCCGGACTATAAAACCCAAAGGAATATCTCGGGACTCTTCCCCTCCGTCGCTGTATTTTAGCTCATAGCTCATGGTTCATAGCTCATAGTTATGTTTATCTCACTGTGATCAACCATGAGCTAATCTGAGCTTTATTTTGGTTTTCCTATGAGCTATCAGCTATGAGCTATTTAAGTCCCTCAATACACGTATAAATCTTCTAAATACTGATATTTTCTCGACACTATGAAGGACAAATCTTGATGGATTCTCCTACTTTTGCCCCTAAATCGTTAGCAGCAGAATCTTTATTTTTGTCAATTTCCAGATAACCAGAACTTCCCCTTAGGACGACAAACTCACCCTCCTTTACCTCAGCGAAGGCTTGAGCGAATTTGGCTTTGATCTTTCTATCTTTATAATGTATGGTTACTTTTTCGGCTAAAGGAGAAATTTTTCTTAAGGAGGTGATGATGTTGCCAAATTCGTCAATATAAATTATGGAATCTTTTTTGAGCTTTAACTCTTTGATTTTATCGATCCTTTGGCCAAAATCCTCTATTTTTTTTCCCGATGAGATATAAGCAGCTAGGGGAGCAAATATGTCTCTTGCGTGGAATGTACGGCTAACTTTTTCAAATTTAGAGGGATCAATCTGAATTATCGTTTTGATCCTTTGGTCTTTTAAGGCCAAGGAGAAAAGACCATTGTCTGGACCAATAAAATAAAATTTGTCTGTTTTGATAGCCAGGCCGGCTCTGGAGGTTCCTACGCCGGGATCGATAACTCCCACATGAATGGAGCCGGGAGGAAAGCGAGAACAAACCTGCCAGATTAGAAAAGCCCCTTCTAAAATGTCATAATGTCTGGTATAATGCCCAATATCAATGATCTGCACCTTTTCGTTGATAGAAAGGATCACTCCCTTCATCTGTCCCCGATAAAGGTCAGAACTAAAATCGGTAGTTAAGGTAATTATTGGTGTGGGAGAAATTTCCATTTCCAAATTATTGATCTAGAAAGGGTTTTATCCTGGTTCGAGTACCTTGGAGGAGCCATATCCTCAAGGAAAGCAAACCAGAGTATATTCTTAGACTGAGGACTGGCCAGAAGTCCCGTTTCTACATCTATCTTTTTGAAGACTATTCCGGGAGGAGAAGGAAAGTCCTTTACTGGTCTTTCCTTTAAGGCCCTTTTCATGAACTCCGTCCAGATAGGAATAGCTACTGCACTTCCTGTCATCTTTTCCCCCAGGGGAGTTGCGTCATCGTTACCTATCCAAACTCCTGCTATCAAATCGGGGGTAAAACCTATAAACCAAGCATCGATTGTTTTATCCGTAATTTCTTTTTCTGGCCATCCCACTGTTCCGGTTTTTCCTGCACAGGGTCTGTTGAACCCTAACCAGCGTACTCTTCGACCAGTTCCATAATCGATAGTCTTTTTCAATAGATCAATCATTACAAATGAAGTCTGGGGAGAAAGGACTATTTCTCCCTGGGAAAAATTTTCCTCAATAACCCTTCCTTTTTGATCCTCAACCCTTTGGATAAAGATGGGCTTGACCTTTATCCCGTAATTAGCTATGGTAGCATAACCTCTTACCATCTCTAGCAGAGTCAACCCCGAGGTACCCAGAGTGAGGGTAAGATCATGATTTAAAGGGCCCTCGATACCTAATCTGTGAGCATAATCAATGACCTTGCTCACTCCTACCTTCTGCAGAAGCCTTACTGAGCTAACATTAATAGAGTGGGTGAACATTTGCCATAGATAAACTTTTCCCCAGAAATGCTTTTCAAAATTCTGGGGAGACCAATACTTACCTTCTTCTCTTATTTCTCCACTTTTTCCTACCTTTTTACCTCTTTTAAAAAAAATAGGGGCATCGTAGAAGGGACTGACTGGAGTAAATTTTCTACTGTCAATAGCGGCTGTATAAGTAAAAAGCTTGAAGGCGGAACCAGTTTGACGACGGGCCTGGGTGGCTCTGTTAAATTGGGATTCAGCAAAATCTCTTCCTCCTACCAGGGCCTTGACCCAACCGGTATGAGGGTCCATGGCCAATAGAGCCCCTTGGTGATTATTCTCCTTTAAATAGGGTACCAGAGTCTCCTCTGCCTTTTTCTGCAAATCCAAATCTAGGCTGGTATAGACCTTAAGTCCTCCCCGCCAGAGCCTCCTATATCCATATTTTCTTTCTATTTTCTGACGAACCCATTCCACGAAATAAGGAGCGTGAAAGACATTTCCTTTTCTTTTTCTTACTTCACTTATTATCACATTTATGGACCCTTGCTTGGCCCTTCTCCACTCATCCTCGGTGATGAAACCAAGCTCCCACATTCTTTTGAGGATTACCATTTTCCTTTGGTTAGTATGGTCCGGATGACTTAGGGGGGAGTAATAGGTAGGATTTCTGGGAATGGCAGCTAAAAAAGCTGACTCAGCTAGATTTATGTCACTAATATTTTTTTCAAAATAAAAGGAGGCAGCTTCTCCTACTCCGTAGATTCCCTTTCCAAAATATATTTGATTAAGATACATCGGGAGGATCTCTTTCTTGCTGTATCTTCTTTCAATTTGAATGGCTAGAAT
>DAOVGK010000092.1 GCA_030672445.1 Candidatus Aerophobota bacterium | reverse complement strand
CCCTTTCTCAAGACCAATCCCACTGGAATACCCAAAAAAAGAAGAATAAAATTGGTAAAGGGATAAGAAATCTTAAAGTTTAGCTCTGTTTCCAAATCAAGGGTCTTGAATCCGCTTTTGCGGTATTCACTTATGTACCTTTGCAGTTCTGCTATGTTCATTTTCTCGGGAGGAAAATATTTTCTGCTGAAGTAGCTAGGTTTTCTATCAAGATGTAGAGTCTTTTCCGCAAATGGTATTCCCTCCATTTTCTCATTTAATCGGTATCTCATTCCCTGGTATAAGATCCATTCCTTACCCGTCCATTTTCCCTCCTTGGCCAAAATAACGGTACCAGGGGTTGATTTTTCATACACGAACACATTTTCCATCCTTCCCGCCTCAGGATTAAATGATCTTATGTAAAATAGGTAGGAAGGAGGAACATGAATAAAGATGTTCTTTTGTACCTCTTTTCGTGGAGGACCCAAAAAGTTTTCTTGCTTAAGTTTCTCGGCAGTCACATTTGCTTTGAAGATTAAAGTCTGGTCTGCAAAAATTACCACGAAGCCAATGATGAGGCCTATGGTTAAGAGAGGAAGGGCAGTTCTTTTGAAAGATATTCCAGCAATTTGTGTAGCCTGAATCTGATGAGTTCCAGTTAAGTGGGTAACGAGAAAAAGGGTGGAGACAATGACCGCCATGGGACTGAGGAAATTGAATAAATATGGGATCTGTAAGAAGTAATATTGAATTACATCCCAGATTTTAGCTCCTTTTTTTAAATTATGTATAGAGGTAAAAAAATCAGTGAGAAGAAAAATTGCGATAAAAAAGAAAATAAAAACGAAATATAATCTTAGATATTCCTTGCTCAAAAATTTGTCCAAGATTCTCATAAGAGCTTTATACCTCGGTAAGCCTTGTACTTAACCAGATGCCGGCTGCACTTAACAATATGTTGGGCAGCCACATAGCAAGATAAGGAGGCAAAAGTCCTCCCCTTCCTAAAAACCTTCCTGCTAGAAAGAGGACATAATATGCTACAACTATAACGAGGCTTATTCCCAGATTGATAGATTTTTCTTCCCGTTTTATCTTAATGGCCAGCGGAACAGCAATCAGACCCATTAAGAAAGTAGCTAGAGGGATGGCGATTCGACCGTGAAAATTAACGGCTAGCTTCCTTATTTTCTCTTCATCGGGTTTAGGCTTAGTTTTTTCCGAGTTCAATTTCTGACCTATTTCCCACAGGCTCAACTCGCCGATAGCTTTTTTCGCTACCGCTTCCTCTGGAACTTGGGGGGTCAGATAAATCATCTGAGAGTCAAATCTTCCTCTTCGATAGATTCGGTAATTATTTCCAAAACGATAGAAGGTTACTTTTCTCAGTTTTAAGATCTCCTCTTCGAATTTTCCTTGCTGGGCCAGAGTAATTTGGGGAAAGATATAGTTTACTTCGGAGGGAAATTCATAAAGAACAATTTCCTGCATCTGGTAATTTTTTCGGTTAATGTGATAAGTGTAAAGTTTTCTCTCTTTAAGACTGGTAATTATTCTTTCTTTAACCTGGATGGTAGGTCTTTGAAGGATTATCTTTCGGTACGTCTTTTTATAATGTTGGTTGCACCAGGGAGTAAGAGAGAAAGAAAATAAAAGGGATCCCAAAGTTAAGAAAAAGGCGAACGATAGCAGCGGTCCCGCTATATGGAATAAACTTATCCCCGAGCTCCTCATAGCAATTATCTCTCCATCAGAGCTGAGCCGTCCAAAGCTAAGTAGACTGGCGAATAAAAGCGACACGGGGATGACAATGTCAAAGAAGGAGGGGATCTTAAACAACACTAGCTTGCCTACTTCTACCAGGGGAGCATTTTCAATGAAGATGAGCTCGGTCAGATCAAATATGATGCCAATGAACAGTATGAAGTTAAAGAAGATGAATCCAAAAATAAAAGCACTACCAATCTCTTTTAGAATATAGCGGTTCAGTATCTTCATCTTTTTAATACTATATTATTTTCTCCGGTTGGCAAGAATCTTTTCTGGGGTTTCTTTTATTAATCTTTCTCTGTAAGTTATCCAAAGTTGACATAGCAACTGACAATTAATATAGTATGAGGTGTAGACAATCTTTCTTCCTCTAGACACCAGTCCGAGGAGAAAAAATGGGATGGAGAAAGTTGCTGTTTTAACCAGTGGAGGGGACTGTCCGGGAATGAATGCTGGTATTCGCGCCGTGGTGAGAAAGGCTTGTCATCAAGGCTTGAAAGTAGTGGGTATATGAAGGTAAATTTAATCTCTTTGGGGTGTCCCAAGAACTTGGTAGATAGTGAGGTGATGCTGGGAAGATTAGGAGAAAGGGGTTATTCTTTTACCTCTTTTCCAAAAGAGGCAGATGTGGTAGTGGTTAATACCTGCTCTTTTATTGATAAAGCCAGAAGGGAAGCTGATAGAGTGATATCGCAGATTGCCTCACAAAAAAAGCCTTCCCAGAAACTCGTTATCTGCGGCTGTCTTCCTCAACTTGAGGGAAGAAGTCTTTTTCTGAAGTACCCCCAGGTTGATGCCTTACTGGGAAGCTCTGATTTTCACAGGATAGATAAAGTTCTTACTGATCTTTTTAAGGGTAAAGAGCGTCTCTATTCAGTCAACAGGCCTTGCTTTCTTTACAACTCCAGTTTTCCCCGTCTCTTGACTACCCCTGTTTCTTATACTTACCTTAAGATAGCTGAAGGTTGCTCTAATTGCTGTTCTTACTGCCTTGTCCCTCGTTTGCGAGGAAAATATCGGAGTAGACCCGTAAAAGATGTTCTTAGAGAGGCAAAGGCTCTGGCCAATTTAGGTGTCCGAGAGCTCATTCTGGTCGCCCAGGATATCACCTTTTATGGCTGGGATCTTGGCCAAAGATCGTCTCTTTTGTTATTACTGGAAGGACTGGAGAAGATAGAAAAGATTCAATGGATTCGCCTCCTTTACACTCATCCTGAGCATTTTACCTCTTCACTTATCCAGGCAATAGCAGGCTCAGAGAAGATTTGTAAGTACATCGACCTTCCTCTGCAACATACCCATAACGAGATCCTTGCCTCAATGAGACGTCCTAAATTCGAGATAGCGGAAAGGCTAATTGAGAATTTAAGAGAAAAAATTCCCGAGATTGTCTTACGTACCAGCCTTATCGTTGGCTTTCCCGGAGAAAAAGCCAAGCATTTTGATAAACTCTTGAAGGATGTGGAAAGGTTAAAATTTGACTGGCTGGGAGCCTTCACCTATTCCCCTGAAAAAGGGACTCGGGCCTATTCCATTACCCCCAAAATATCAACCCAAGTTAAAAAGAAAAGATATAGAGAACTTATGAGACTCCAGCAGTCGATAACCCTAAAGCTCAACCAAAAAAGGGTAAATAAAACCTATCCTTTCCTGGTGGATAAGGAAAAAGAGGGACATTGTCAGTTTCAGGCTCCCGAGATTGATGGAAAGACTTTTCTTCAGGAAAAACATCCAGCGGGTGAGATCTTTCTGGGAAGGATTTTGGCGGTGAGTAACGTTTATGATTTAATAGGAAAGAAGGTAAATCACGGCGTAGAGAACCCGGCAAACAGTGCTAAAATGAAAGGTGTAGATGTCACCGACCAAAGTAAGCAGACAAACATGGTGAGATAAATATAGATTTCTGTCGTCTTTTTAATTGCCGAGGGAGTCTCGTCTCAAGTCTCTCAAGTCGTATTCCCCAGTTAGGTTTTGTAAATAATCCGCACCCCCTTAGGCTCTATGGCCATAACTGAATCTTTGGAGTATTCTCGGTTCTCTAACAGCTCTACGCAGCTCTGATCCAGTTTGAGCTGATGGCTTTTTTCGGAATGGTTAAGGAAGAATAGATAATCCTTGCCTTCCTTTCTGCGAAGCACGACCTCTATGTCCTCAGAATCTACCTGAAAGGAAGACTTTACTCTTGATTTTTCTATAGCCCATCTCAACAGGCATTTTTTAATTTCTAGAGAGGGATTAGTCCCTATGTAAATAGCGCATCCTTGTCCAAATCGGTTAATGGTAATGCAGGCTTCATCCTTATAGTAGGACTCCATATATCTTCCTATAATTTCTGCTCCCCGGCATTTTATTATATCACACCAAGTATCGCACTCTCCGTCCAAAGGTTCGATTTCAGGATAGATAAGCTCCAATTTGCCTTTCTGCATCGAGGATGGCGAATCGTATTCAACTACTTCTATTCCCAATAAATCATTAAGTTTAGCCGGCAAAGGCTCATCAAGTAGGATATTGTTCCAATTCTTTATTCCCGAACGAAAGGTAACAATTAATATCCCACCTTTTTTCACAAACTCCTTTAGATTATCTACTAGCTCATTGTTTATCAAAAATAAGGAGGGAGCTAAGACCAGTTTATATTTTGAAAGATCCCCTTGGTAGATTGAAATCACATCCACGGGGACATTCCAGGCATGTAATAGCTGGTAATAAGAGGCAAAGTGTTCCTGATAATTAAATTGAGGATTATTAGGCTGAATCTCAAAAGCCCATTGCTCATCATAAGAGGTAAGCATAGCTACTTGGTGAGGAAATTCCAATCCTATTAGCTTGTCTCTAACGCGCTCTAGTTCCTGACCTATCTTTTTCACCTCCTCATACCTTCTTGTCGAAGTTCCAGACTGATCTAAAATACCGTGCCAGAACTGTTCGGTTCCAAATCGGCAGGTTCTCCAACGGAAGTAAAGTATTCCTTCTGCTCCGTGAGCAATAGCTTGATAGGTCCACAGTCTTATCTCCCCGGGACGGGGGTTTGGGTCTACACATTGCCATCCACTGGGACCGCTTTGCTGTTCCATAACCCAGAAATCCTTCTCTTTTAGTCCCCGCATAACATCGTGCGATAAGGAAACCCTTACGGGACTCTTATTCTCACCGGTAAACCTTAAGCTGGGGTAGTTATCCCAGGTGATAAAATCCAAAGGCTGGGCTAATTTATAATAATCAATAGAGTTGAAAAGCCCCATAAAGTTGTGGGTGATGAATTTATGAGGACAGATTCTTCTGAGAATATCTATCTGCAATTTTTGATAGCTAATATAAGAGTCAGAGATAAATCGTCGGTAATCTAAAAGTAGGCTGGGATTATGAGCGGTTTCCAACTGCCGGGGAAGAGGCACCTGTTCCCATTCTGTATAAGTCTGACTCCAGAAGACTGTTCCCCATTCTTGATTTAATTTATCAAGCGTTTGGTATTTACCCTTGAGCCATTGTCTGAATTGTGCAGCGCACTGCTCACAGTAGCATAACCCTTTTTCCCGATCCCCTCCAAACTCGTTATCAATTTGCCAACCGATAACATTCTCCTTATCTTTATAATGCTCAGCCATTTTTGAGACAATCTTCTCAGAGTGAGTACGATATGTGCTACTATTGGGGCAACAGGCACGACGCCCACCAAAACTGGTACGAATGCCTTCTTTGTTTACCCGCAGGATATCAGGATGGTTGGCAGCTAACCAGGCAGGTGGAGTAGCGGTGGGAGTTCCGAGGACCGTTTTGATCTTGTTCTTAGATAAGATTTTGATAGCCTTATCTAGCCAATTAAAATCAAATTGCTCTTCTTGAGGCTCCAATTTCGCCCAGGCAAATTCAGCCATACGAACAACATTAAAACCTGCCTCAGCCATCATCCGGGCATCTTCTTCCCATCTTTCTTCTGGCCAGTGCTCCGGGTAATAGTCACATCCGAAATTCATAATGGCCTCCCTTTTAAGTTAAAATGAAAGATACACCACACACAAGTTGTCTTTTGCTAAATTATAAACCATGTTTATCTTATTGCTCCTAAGAAAAGTCCTTTAACAAAATATCTTTGTAAGAATAGAAAAACTAAGACAGTGGGTAATACCGCCATAAGTGCTCCTGCATTTTGCATCCCCCACGCAGTGGTATACACTCCCTGAAGATTTTGAATTCCCACCGTCACCGGTTTTAAACTGTCACTTTTTAATAGCACAGTTCCCCAAAGAAAATCATTCCATATCCAGGTAAATTCCAGTATCCCTAGAGCGGCTAAAGCTGGTATAATAAGGGGAAGGTTAATTCTCCAGTATAAACCAAGCTCTGAAACTCCGTCTATTCTGGCAGCGTCCATGATCGTGGAAGGTATTGTTCGCATGAAACTTCTTAGAAAGAAGGTACAAAAACCTGTTTGAAATGAAATATGATAGAGAATTACGGCTAAATAAGTATCGTGTATCTTTAGGAAATGACTTAATCGGTACAATGGGATAATAAGTATTTGTTGAGGTAAAAGATTGAAGGCCAAAAAGCCCATCAATATCAACTCATTTCCTTTGAACCTATACTGAGCCAATGCATGAGCTGCAAGAGAAGACAACAGCATTGCACCAATTACAGAGGGAAATACAATAATGAAGCTATTCAGAAGATACCTTTTCACTCCAGTGTTCCAGGCGTTCGTAAAATTACCTAAAAAAAGTGTTTTGGGTAATTCCAGAACGCTGCCTTCCATTATTTCAGCCAGTGGTTTTAAAGATACGGTAACGCTACTGTAAAATGGAACCAGCCACATTGCAGCAATCAAACACAATATTATAAACCACAATTGCTTCTTGATCACCAAGTTCTCCTTATTTAATAACTTATTTCTTTTTTGAGAATATTGTTTAAATAGACGACTACAAATGCAGAGCTTATTATTGTGAGTACTACTGCTATGGCAGATCCGTAACCCAAAAGAAGGTCATGGAACGCTTCGTGAAACATATATACAGATAGCACATTTGAAAAATTAGCAGGTCCTCCTCCCGTCATTGAATAAACTATATCGAATGCTCTCAAAGATGATATCACTGTCAGGACAATTGCAATGATAAATGCTGGTCTAAGAAGAGGGATTGTCACGTGTCTAAGTTGTTGCAGAGAGTTAGCTCCATCTATCTTTGCTGCTTCCATAAGCTCTGGAGGAATGCTAGTTAAACCAGCAGAAAAAGTTATTACAATAAGTGGAATAAAATTCCAGCAAGATGCGAATACAACTGCATATAATACGGAAGATGGATCAGCAAGCCAGGCTCGGGTTATAAAATCCAGTCCCAATCTTCTAAGTACAACGTTTATTATACCCCATACTGGATTGTACATCCAAGCCCATATTAAACTGACTGCTATCAATGATATTGCCATGGGTAAATAAAAAACAACTTTTAAAACCTGCGCTCTTTTTACATTATTCAAACCAAGAGCTAAAGCTAATCCTATTGATATAGGCACAGTAAGATAAATGATTATCCACTTAAGATTGTTTATTAAGCAACGATAAAATATAGAATCAGAAAATAGAACCTTATAATTATATAGTCCTACGAATTTTGTCGGAGAAACAATGTCCATTCTGGTGAAACTGACATAAATGGAAAAAAAGGCAGGCGCTATAATCCATACGGTGAAAAAGAAAAGAGGAGCAGCAAGGAAGAAAAGGGGAGCAAATCTAACTTTTTTTCTGAACATTTCTAACTCCACGAAATTTGCTTGTAAAACCTGCTGAAAGTTTCCAATCTGCCTTCTCCTCCTGTGATG
>DAOVGK010000051.1 GCA_030672445.1 Candidatus Aerophobota bacterium | reverse complement strand
AGTTTCTTCATTTTTTCCTTCCTCCTTCTGATTGATCAAAATGATCAAACTTTTAACGTATCTACACAGCTTTCACCTGAAAGCCCTCAAAAGAAGTTTAAGCTTTTTTAGTTCTAGCTTTTTTTAAAGAAGCTTCTTTCTTCTGAGGAAGCTTTCTTTTATTTGCCAGCTCATGGCCCTTTACCTTCCTTTCTCACCTCCTTTCTGACCTTATTTTTAGCTTTTCTTTTCGTGCCCCCTTTTTAGAAAATGTTACCTTTTTAAACTGGCAACCTTCTTCCTCGAATCTTTTGGATAATTCACAACTTATCCCAGCTTGGGTGGTCCCGTTGAATCTCTAACCACTAATTCCGTTAAAATCACTGTCTGACTAGGTTTTTTAGTTATACCGTGTATGTTCTCGAAGAGTTTTCTTACTGCTATTCGTCCCATTTCTCGCTTGAATACCCTTATAGTGGTCAAAGGGGGATGCGCTTGTCTTGCCTGCAGGATATCATCAAAACCTGCTAAGCTCACATCCTCAGGTATTCTTAACCCTTCTTCTCGAATAACCTTAGCAGCAGCCAGAGCTACTATATCAGTAGTAGCAAAAATAGCCGTTGGAAAAGGCTGAATTTTTATCTTTTTTTTCATGACTTTATAAGCATCGTCGAAATCTAAATCTGCTTCCCAGACTATTCTTTTATCATATTCTAATCCTGCTTTTTCAAGTGTGGCTTTGTACCCCTCAAACCTTTGTATAAAGCTTGGTCTATCTTGCGGTCCTCTTATAAAACCAATCCTTCGATGGCCTAATTTAAGAAGATGATTAACCATCTTGCAGGCACCGTTGAAATTATCAATTACTACAGAATCTACATTTCCGGCCTCTATAGCATGATCTACCAGCGCCAGAGTTACCCCTCCTTTTTTAAGCTGTAAGATAAATCTTTCACTAACCCTACTAGCAAGAATAACTCCATCTATATTTTTCTCCTTAACCATTCTGGGAAAATCCTCTTCGTTCTCGTCAAGAATAGAAAATATAAGATGGTAATTTCTTTCTCTTGTCTCTGCTTCAATGCCCTCAAAAACCCTGGAATAAAAAGGGTTAGAAGTACCATTTTTAACGCTAGCAGGAAGTATAAAGCCTATGTTTCCTGTTTTTCTGGTAACCAACCCTCGAGCTATAGCATTAGGAGTATAGTTAATTTCTTTTGCCGCTTTTAATACTCTTGCTTTTGTTTCTTCCTTAACCGGCCCGCTGTTATTCAGAGCTCTTGAAGCTGTGGAAATGGATACCCTCGCTCGTTTAGCTACATCCCGAATTGTTACTGTTATTTTGATTCCACCTTTCAAGTAAAACGCTTACTCGATATAATATCTCACTTCTTGTTTTTGTTAAAGGCACTTTAGATATTTCTCACCAACTTTTAAGGAAAAATATGAAAACGTTTTTATAATAAATTTAATAAAAATTTTGTCAAGTCTTGCGTTAGAAGGAAACTGACTTTACATAGCAACCCACAGACAAAATAGTCCGTTTCCTCTTGGAGGAGATATAAGCGATGAGCGAATGGGATGTGTCCCTATTTTTAAATCATAGGGGGTAGGATTGTATCCCAAAAAATGATATTAATGCAATTACATAACAATTAACTTATCCTTTATTTTCTGCTTTTCCTCTGGAGGACAAGCCAGCTTTATTCTCTTTTTTACTCCTGGGATTAAGTCAAAGAAATTATCGGAAAACTCAATATTCTTACCGGGTAGCTCCAGTGTTACAGCTCGTACAAATACAGGAGAGTAAAGCTCAATTTCCAATTCATCCTTGTACTGGTGAATCTTTCTTTCAAATTGCCTGGGGGAAAACTTTAAGTACCTTTCCCGCTCAAGGAATAAATGAGCTTCAACCTCATTTATTCCTATTTTTAAAGAAGCATAAATAAAATCCTCCTTTGACGACTCAATCCGCATTTCTCGAATGGACTTAGCCAAAATTTTAATAGATTGATTGGAAGGTATAAATACATCTTTTTCCTCTGTCCAAAGAACCCGCCCTTTAAAGCTCATACTTTTTAAACACAGCCTTCCTCTTATTCCCTCCAGAGTATCGTTACATATCCAGACTTCTACCATTCTGTCTTCTTTCACCAGAGAGATAAGCACCGGTTGAAATGCCTTCTTCACCGTATAATAGGCGGGCTTGGGACAAAGATAATAGTCAACCACACTCCAGCTGACCACTGGCCAACAGTCGTTAAACTGCCAGAACAAAACTCCTCCACACTTAAATTTACGTCTGCGACAGCGCTCTATCATCACCTTTAAAGCGTAAGCCTGATTAAGCTGGCTATATCGGACGAACTCCTTGAAACTTCTGGGAGCAGGCATGTAAGATCGAAGATAGCGAATCAATCGAGTCGGCCCATCATCCTGTTTATTATGCCACTCCATAGATAAAGAATCTTCCTTTAATTGATCGAGAGGACAGAATCTTTTTATGGTCTCCATAACTGGTGGTGCCTGAAAACCAAATTCAGAGAGAAATCTTCCTTTCTCCTTTTTATAAAGCTCTATATCTTGCCATCCGCTCCATACATCCCAGTTGTGCCTGTCTCCTTTGTTTTCTCCGTTAGGATTCTTCCCTCCGTAAGGGCTGCCAGGCCGGTAAGGACGAGTGGAATCCATTTGGTTGCATATAGAGGGGAGAATATCCTGATAAATTGTCTTTCCCTTAAGCTTTCCTTCTCTAGTGTAGAGCCAGTGATTTTCATTATTACCACACCAGAGAACAATAGAGGGATGATTCTTTAAGCTCTTGACCACAGAAATGGCCTCTTTTTTTACTTTTTCCCTGAACCAATCTTTTTCAGAATACTCCCCGCAGGCAAACATAAAATCCTGCCAGACCATTATTCCTTCTTCATCACAGAGGCGATAAAACTCCTCATTTTCGTAAATGCCTCCACCCCAGATTCTGAGCATATTCATTCCACATTGAGAGGCACTGCGAATAAGAGAGGTGTATTTGTCCTTGTTTACTCGGGGAAGAAAGGAATCAGCGGGAATCCAGTTTGCTCCCTTACAAAATACAGGAATGTCATTGATTTTGAAATAAAAGCTTTCTCCTTCCCCATCCTTTTCCTGGATTAGCTGAATTTTTCGGATTCCTATTTTATCCTGGAATACATCCATAAGCTCTTCTTTCTCATTGAAAAGTTCCACTTTCAAGCAATAAAGATGTTGGCTTCCGTATTCTTTGGGGTACCACAGGATTGGATCCTCAATTTCCAGGTTTAGGGTATGTTTAGATGAAGGAAAGTTAACCTTAACATTTTCTTCTTTCACGCATTTTCCATCCAAATAAACCAGAGCTTTTCCTATTTGTTCTTCATCTAATCCAGAGAATATCTCCATATCAAGTTTAACTTTTGCTTTTCCTTCCAAAAAAGTTGATTCCACTCCTGCCCGATCTATATGCATCTGAGTATAGCCGCAAAGAAAAACCTTTCGCCAGATACCTACTCCGGCAAGGCGGGGTCCCCAATCCCAACCAAAGGAATATTGAGCTTTTCTGCCATATACTCGAGCTGGCTCAAAGACGGCCTCGAGAGGTTCTTCTCCGGCTTGTATCTCTTTTAAAGCTGAAGTAGCTGAAGAAAATTTAATCAAAAGGATATTTTCTTTTTTTATTTTACCTGTTATATCAAATCGCCAGGGAATAAACATATTATCGGTTTCCCCTATTTTTTCTCTGTTCAAGTAAATGGTGGCAAAGGTGTCCAGTCCCTCAAAGACAAGCTCAACTTTTTTCTTTTTCCATTGAGATTTAAAGTCATCAAGCGAGAACTCATTTTTGTACCACCACTCCTTTTCTTCTACCCAATATCCATCTTTTTCCTGTAAAGCATAAAAGGGATCGGCTATCTTTTCCTCTTTTAAAAGATCAAGATGCACAACTCCTGGTACCTGAGCAGTAATCCATCCTTCTTTTAACCGCTCGACTTCTTCAAATTCCAATGTTCCTTCGTCAAATCCCTGAATTTGCCATCCTTCATTTAATTCCTCAAGTAAAGACATGAATAATCTTCTCCTAAAACCGTCGCTTGCAGCCGGACCTTTATTAAACTAAAAACTGAGAGCTAAAAGCTAAAAAGAGAAGGAAGGACTTTCTACCCTCACTAAAACGAAAAAGGTACATAACCTCTTTTTGAAAGATTTATTTTATCTGGTGTAGGTAGAGAACCACCCGGTTTTTCGTAGCCCTTCTTAATTATCTCCAGCTCAGAAATTTTTCTATCGAAGCTTTCAATTAACAATGTGTATCTTTCGAGGTTATAGTCCAGACCAGGTCGTCTGTTTTCTTTCAGCCATAGGTTTTGGTATTTTTCTTTTAATTGGAGCAAATCCGATCTTAGCTGTTTTAGTAATGCAAGAATTTTCTTAAAAGATTCTGTGACCACCTTTTCATCCCCAAGATTTGCATAAGCTTGATGATATAGATTTTTTACCTTTTCTATAGTAAGAAGCCTTTTTCCCAGATAGCCGATCTCCCGTGCAGCAAAGAATAAATCATCCAGCCATTTTTTATTTTTAGTCACCTTCTCTCGATTACCAGAAATAATGTCGGAGGCGGAGTTGGAAATTATGGTTAGCTTTCTCCCCGTCTCCAGGGGGTCCTTGACATTTACACTATATTTTCCTTCGAAAGGATCATTCCAAAATAAAAGATGAGGCCAGGAGGGGTACTCTTGGGCAAGATCAATGCTAATTGTTGAACTGCTTTGAGAGAGGAGCCATATTGCCTGAGCTATGGGCTCTGTGTCTAAACCAAAAAACTGAGAGCAAAATCTTCTATCAAAGCTTCGCTCCTCGGTTTTATTCGGGTTCCAGCAAGTCTCGGCAGAAAAAGCAAATCCATACCAGACATATCCCAGCAAATTGTAATTTCCATTATCTCCCCAATTAGTAGTTAATACCCCTTCTACTCCGAATTTTTTGGCCTCCGAAATGAAACATTTTATATTCCTGTTAGCTATGCAAATGTCAGGAAAAAGTCGAAGCCAACTACTGGTTCCCGGGCAGGCAAATTGTTGAAGCCCCGCTTTTTGAAATACCTCTATTAGAGGACGATAATAATCACTTCCCTCTAATTTATCAGTTCCATAGTGCCAGTTCATGATGATTATATCCTGGGGTAGGTTGGGGATAACCTCTGGATGATGCAGCAACATATCTCCCCAGAGCATAGTAGTTCTACCATAATCATCGAGCACTCTCTTTACCTTTAAAATATGGGAAAGATACAACCCTCCTTTTCCGAGCTCCTGAGCCATTTTTTTACTTTTCCCTTCTCCGAGATCCATTACTTCATCGCAGCCTATATTAAAAAATTTTGAACTGAAAGCCGGTACTATCTCAGAGAAAAGTTCCTGAAGGAATTTATAGCTCTCCTCTTCAGCCGGGCTAAGGGACCATCTGGATTCCGTTTCAGCTAAATGGGTGTATTCTTTATGCTTTAAAATCTGATAGAGGTGACCTAAAGTTTGGAAGGAGGGAACGAGTTCAATATGGTAATCTCTTGCATATTTATCTAACTCTTTTACCTCTTCTCTGGTCAAGGAGCCGCAGTCCTGACCAATTAAGGGATGTTTTTTGAAAACGAAGGTATGTTCTATATAAAGAGATAGTAGATTTATCTTAAAATAGCTAAGGGTACGAATTAACTCCTTAAAAGTATCTATGGTGAGGACCTGTCCCCGGGAGATATCCTGCATTATCCCCCGGTATCTTATTTCTGGCCAATCTCTTACCCAGAGAAAGGGAACCATTATTTTACCTTCTTTACTTTCCAGCGATTGTCTTACCGTTTGCACTCCATAGAAAAGTCCTGCTTCAGAGGCTGCGGCAATTAGAATACATTCATCTTCTACATCAATAATATAACCTTCCTCCCTTAACTTTTTATCAGCGAGGGCAGCTTGCCATTTAAAGATCTTCAGAAATTCCCTATCTCTTTCAGGAATAGTTAAAATAATGGCATTTTTAAAGTTAGAGGAAACCCGGGGAACCTTTACCTGGAGGGGGGTTTTGATAAGATTCTCTATTTCCTGGTTTAACAGCTTAGCGGCAAATTTATCTGCCCGGGTATGATTTTTACCCAGCAGCAGGGTTGTTTGATCATTTATCACAAACTCTCCCCCGCCCAACTTAACTTCTTTTAATTTAGGGACAGTATTGAGGTGATCCATCTTCTCTCCATTCCATACATCATCTTGGGCATTTTTTTATCAGCGGGTTGATTTGGCCATCGTTATCCAATTTTTGACTATTTTAAAACCTGCCTTGGGATAATAATGCCTTGCCTGATATCCTCCATAATCTGTCCATAAATCAGCTTTTACTATTCCTTTACTCTTCATTTCTTTTAGGGTCTCAAATAGAAGAACTAACCCTATACCTTTACCCCGGAAATCCCCTTGAATTCCTATAGGACCAAAGTGGCCCAGTCCTTTTTTTTCAAAGTTTTTACTGAACATAGAAAAGCCGATGATTTTTTCTTCTTTTAAAAGAACAAGCACACTTTTAGGATCGTATAAAGTATTTAAATTTAATCCATAACCTGTGAATCCTACTTTAACCTTTTGCACCTTTGATTTTACCTCTTCATACCATTCATAACCAAAATTTTTCTTAACGAAATTAAGCAAAGTCTCCCGGTCATCTTTTAAATATGGTCTAATGAATATTTTTTCTCTGTTTAATTTCCTCTCCTTTTGTAAAATTTCTCCAGGTGCCTTTAGATCTTCAAGATTAGCTACCATAGATACACTCATCTTTGTCTCTTTAAATCCTAACTTTTTGAAAAATAATAGAGCTTCATCCCAGTTTGAATCTATCCCTGGCCAGAAGGTTAAAGGATTAAAGGTGGTCTCTATTTCTGTTTTTCCCTCTTTCTTTAAGAAATTTAAGGCTTCCTCCACTAGGGCTTTCCCAAAACCTTTTCTCCTGAATTCGGGAGGGACCATAACCAAGGAGATATATCCTTTATCAGAGCGGTACCATTTACTCTCCCTCTTTGCCGTGTTGGCCAGAATAAATCCTCCCATTTTATCTGTGTGATTCAGAATCAAAGCCCTTTTGTAGAAATTAGGGTTATTCAGTTTCTGCAAAAATTTTTCTTTGCTCATAGGATATCCATAGTAGGCTTCTTGAAATGCAATATTAAAAAGCTTCACCACCTCATCAATCTCATTATCTTTAAGTGGCCTAATTTGGGTACTCATCTATCACTCTAATAGCGCTTGGTCTTTACTGCTTCGGTAGTTTTCTCAAGACATTTTACGGTCTTCTCATTATGTAATCCATGGTACGAACTTTCTTTATTCCGATTTCTCCAGGGTTTCCTTTAAAGCCACTATAGCTACTTCCAGTTGACCATTATCGGGCTCACGAGTGGTGATTTTCTGCAGCCAAAGACCTGGCTTAACCAAGAGCTGAATGAATCTATTGCCAGAGCGGGAGGAGACTTTTATTATCTCATACGAGATGCCGGCAATCAATGGAATAAAGAGGAATCTGGTAAGGCGCTCGACTATGGTGGTTGGCTTTCCCAGGAAAATAAAAATACCGATACTCACTATCATCACTACCACAAGGAAACTGGTGCCGCATCTGGCATGGACGGTGGTGTGTTTTCTGGCGTTGTTTATGGTGAGCTCTTCCCCTACCTCAAAGGTAGCAATACTTTTGTGTTCTGCCCCATGGTACTCAAATATCCTTCTGGTTTCCTTCCATAGTCCAATGGCCCAAATATAAATCAAAAAAATGCCTATTCTCACCATTCCGTCCACCAAGTTAAAAAGTATCCCCCCTTTGACACCAAGAAAATCGGTGATAATTAAGGGAAGATAAAAAAACAGCCCCATACCCAGACCAAGACCCACAATCACCATCAGAATAGGCCAGAGGGTACCAAACGCCTTGCCTATCGATTTTATCTCATGATCAGCTTGGCTGGTAACTTCCGTCACCTTCTCCTCCATGGCCTGATCTGCGGAAAAGGTTAAGGCTTTTAGGCCCAGATACAAAGATTCCACCAGAACTATAGCCCCTCTGACAATGGGAATATCTAACCACCTCTTTCTTTTGGTGAGAGCAATGTAGGGGTTCTTTTTTACCAGGATACCCCCATCCGCACGTCTCAGAGCAATGGTGAAAAACTTTGGAGAGCGCATCATCACCCCCTCGATAACCGCCTGCCCCCCAATGGCGAGATCCTCTTTGTTCATAAGAACAATCTGCTCTGGCATATTATTCTTTACCTGCCTCACTTCCCTATTGTATATTACTGGAACATTATTTACAATCCAATCATATCACAATTTGTGCTTGAGAACAAGTAATCGCTTCTTTGGGCTAGATAAAAAACTCGATGAGGCCAAAAAATAGGAGCGTTTGGGCGAGGAGACTGTTAACAAGGGAACAGAGATAGTTGAAGCTGGATGGTTAGAATCCCCTCCCTCAATTTGCATTTAATAGAAGTTTATGATAGAATATACTGACCGTGGAGTCAGAGTGATAAGGGTGAGGAATAACGGGAAGGGGAGAACTACTCCTGCCCGGAAGCTGTAGAAGGAAAATGTTTTTACCCAGAGGAAATACCGACAGAAGACCTAATTTTGCCTGTGATGAAGATTAGAAATATCCTCTTTATATGTGTTTTCCCTATAATAATCCTAGGCATTCTTTATTTTTCTTCCCGACCACCTTCCTTATGGTTGCCTTCTTCACCGAAAGTGTCTAAAAAGGTCCCCCAGAAATTGCCTGAAATCCCTGAAGATGACTTAATACTGCTTGCCTCCACCGCTATTCATCACGGTGAAACTATCTATGAATCCCTTGTTTCTGCTGGTCTCTCTCCGCAGAATATTTATTCTCTTACCCAAGCATTAAAACCTTTATTTAATCCAGATAGGTCTAAACCCGGTGACCTCCTCAAGTTAAAAGAAAGTCCGGATGGTCGCATCATCTTTGAATACTTTCCCAATTCCCTTGAATATTACCTGGTAGTGGAATCAGAAAGCGGGAGCTTCTCAGCCTATAAGAAGGAAATCCCACGGCACAAAGTCATCGCAGGAGCAAAAGTGAACCTTCAGTCCTCCGTCTATGAGTCAATGCGAAAGGAAGGACTTGATCCTGGGCTAATCAGTAGCTTTACTGATATATTTGCCTGGGAGATAGATTTTTTCAGTGACCCTCGAAAAGGTGACACCTTCGAGCTTATATGGGAGCGGTATCTCTCTCCTGAAGGTGGGGTTCTCATGGAAGGAAAGATTCTGGTTGCTCAATATACTAATGCAGGAAAAACCTATACGGCTATATTATTTAAGGACGGAAAAAGTCATTCTGATTATTACACACCCGAGGGAAATTCACTGCGCCGGTCCTTTCTTCGTTCTCCCTTAAACTACACTAGAATAAGTTCTCGTTTTTCCTACCGCAGACTCCACCCTATTTTGAGGATCTATCGCCCCCACCTGGGTATCGATTACGCCGCTCCCACAGGAACACCAGTTTCAACAGTTGCCGACGGAACAGTAACCTTTGTCGGCTGGAAAGGGGGCTTCGGAAGGCTCATCAAGGTAAAACACCATCGTGGGATTGTCAGTAGTTATGGCCACTTATCTCGTTTCGCCAAAGGAATAAGAGGAAAAAGGGTAAAGCAAGGACAGATAATCGGATACGTAGGATCAACAGGTTTATCTACCGGTCCTCATCTTGATTTTCGCATCACCAAAAATGGCCGTTATGTTGACTTTCTAAAGGAGAAATTTCCTACTGCTAGCTCAGTAAACCTTGCATATCGTGATGAGTTTAAGAAAATAAGCCGAAAGCGTCAGAGACAACTCAATACTCTCCTTGAATACTCCGAAAACCTCTATGTTTTCCCCTCAGATTCTTTTGACCATCGCCGATAATCCTTAAGACGCCAGTCTTTCCTGGACCCCTCACGTCCCATAGCTAGGTCTTCGATGACCTTGATTATTTTCTCTGAAAGGTGATATTGGGTGTTCGCTCTGAAGTACATTCTCTCTTTCCCGGCCACCAGCCGTGGAGCTGTTTTCTGGTGGAAACGAGAATATGTGGCTGAGGCTCCTCGATTACTTCATATTCTCTCTTACCGACGAGAATTTTCATTTGAGGTGATAACCTGATTTTCTTTGCCCAAAACCTTTTTAATAAAGCTATCTCCCTCTAGTAAGCCCAGGCTTCCTCTACGGCAGGATGATTCGTTGAACTGCTCAACCTCATCGGCCTCTTTTTCAGGATCGTATATTAAAAAAGGGACCGGGTCAGAGGTATGTGTTCTTACCGCAATTGGAGTAGGATGATCTGGCAGCAAGGCAATACGTACTTTCTCACAGATGCCATCCAAAACTCTACCCACTAATCTCAAGTCAAAATACTCGATAGTTTTAATTTTTAGATTTACATCGCCCTCATGGCCAGCCTCGTCACTTGCCTCAACATGAACCAAAACAAGATCGTATTTTGTTAAAGCCTCTATACACGCATCAGCCTTTCCTTCATAATTCGTGTTATGCAGCCCGGTTGCTCCCTTTACTCTTATAATGTCAAAGCCGGCATAAAGACCAAGCCCCTTAATCAGGTTGACTGCTGATATTACCGCTCCCTTTATCCCAAATCTTTCCTGAAATGTCTTCATCACTGGTTTTTTACCAGGGGACCAGGGCCAGATCATATTTGCCATATCCTTACCCTCATCTTTCCTTTTCACATTAACCGGATGCTGTTCAAGAATCCTGGGGGAATCAAGGATTAACTTATTAAGAAGCTGGGCAGTCTCCTCTGACTCAGCATCTTTTGCCCTGACCAACACTCTGTCTATTGGTGTACCGGGAACATCATGAGGTGGAGTGCACTCAACATTGGCTGAGAACTTTTCTCCCTTTAAAATCAATAAATGTCGGTAACTAATGCCAGGATAAAATTTGATACGATCGCTTCCTAACTCCCGATCAACCGTCCTCACCAACTCAGCCGCCTCCTGAGTGGTACTGTGGCCACCGGAGTGATTCTTTATCCTGTTATTTTCCACACAGATAGTGTTGCATCGAAAGACAACCTCTTCGAGATTTAAATTGATGCCCATACTGGCTGCCTCCAAGACGCCCCTTCCCTGGAAGTAAATTCTAGGATCATAACCTAAGATACTCAGATTAGCTACTGCTGAGCCAGTAGACATCCCCTCGGGGATGGTAATCAGCCTTCCACACCTTCCCCTCCGGGCTAACCAGTCCATATGAGGAGTACTGGCTACCTCCAAAGGAGTCTTGCCAGCGAACTCCGGCAAAGGATAATCGGCCATCCCATCTCCCACAAGAATTATGGATTTCATTGGTAACTATTCACCGCAGAGATCACAGAGTGCGCAGAGACTAATTGAAAAGAAAAACTTAATAAAATGTAAGCATCAGAGAGTCGTTTCACTAATTTTCCCGATTCTCAGCGTTCTCGGCGTGCTCTGCGGTGAAATATGATTTAATCTAAGGCCCTTCTAACTGCCTCCAAGCTGGCCTCAATTTGAATTGGTCGGTTGGCGTAAGTAGGCTTAATCCCCTTTAACTTGCCCAAATGATAATTAACTACGGCATTGGGGTCTTTTAAAAGGCTTCCCGTTAGAATAGCCACCACCTTATCTTCCTTGTGGATGATGCCGGACTCAACTAACTTTTTGATTCCGGCAACACTACAGCAGGAGGCTGGTTCGGCTCCAATTCCGGCCTGGTCAACCATTGCCTTGGCATCCATTATTTCCTGTTCACTAACTTCCTCTACCACTCCCCTACTCCACTCAATTCCCCTGATTGATTTCTTCCAGCTAATGGGGTTTCCAATTTTTACGGCAGTAGCAATCGTGTCTGCCTGAACCGGTCTAAAGGGGGCTTTTTTCTTCCACATTCTATAAAGGGGATTCGCCCCATGAGCCTGTATCACTGCTATTCTGGGGATTCGACTAATTAATCCAATTTCGTATAATTCTTTAAGACCCTTGCTCAAAGCAGCATTATTCCCGAGATTACCACCAGGTAAGACAAACCAATCAAGGACTTGCCAGTTTAATTGTTGTAAGACCTCAAAGCCGATGCTCTTCTGCCCTTCAATTCTAAAGGGGTTAATTGAGTTCAGTAAATATATCTTTAGTTTGTGGCAAGTCTTTTCAACTAGCTCCATGGAATCGTCAAAATCACCTTTTATCTGCAAGGTCTTTGCCCCATAGGCAAGAGCCTGGGCTAACTTACCAAAGGCAATTTTACTCCGAGGGATAAAGACAATGGCTTTCATGCCAGCCATGGCGGCATAGGCAGCCATGGAAGCAGAAGTATTTCCGGTAGAGGCACAGGCAACCTTTTTAAAGCCCATCATCTTGGCCATGGTGATTCCAGTGGTCATTCCTCTATCTTTAAAAGATGCCGTAGGATTTTCTCCTTCATGCTTTAGCCACAGGTGATTAACACCGACCCATTCTCCTACTTTTCCGGCAGAGTAGAGATTAGTATTTCCTTCCGGTCGGGAAACAATGAATTTATTGTCTACATCTAATATTAGCTCCTTATACCTCCAGACACCGGAATTATAAGGAAATTCTCTGGTGGATAATCTTTCATCAAAAGTCTTTCGAGAAATCTTGCCTCGAAGCGATTCTGTATCATGAACTACCTCCAATAAGTCTCCGCAATCACACCTATATCTGACCTTATTTAGTGGATAATCTTTTCCGCATTCGATGCACCTTAATATCATAAATCCTCCAAAAAATTTTGTCAGTATTGGCTGAATCTTCTAGAATAATAATGGCAAAGGGCCACCGCAAGAGCATCAGCGGAATCATAGGAAGGCGGAACATGAGGCAGGTGAAGTAGATGCTTAACCATATGTTGAATCTGATGTTTGGTTGCTCGTCCGTACCCGGCTATAGTTTGCTTTACCTCCAAAGGGGTATAATTGAAAATTCTAATTCCCTCATTGGAGGCGGCTAACATAATTACACCCCGTGCCTGTCCTATGGATAGTGCTGTTTTAGTGTTCTTACTGAAATAAATCTGTTCGATAGCCACCTCTTGAGGATGATGTCTCTGGATGATTTCACTCATTTTCTGGTAAATGATTTTCAAACGGTTCGCCATTTCCATATCAGATGGGGTATGTATGCAATCACATCCGATCATCTCAAGGTTTTTTCCAGTGTTGATTAATCCATATCCAGTGGAAGCTGTACCGGGGTCAACCCCCAAAATAATCATTGATTATACCTCTAGCTCTGGATAATAGCCTGGGTTAGATCTACTGCCCGGCGGGTGGGTTTTACGTCGTGAGTCCTTATAATTTTTGCCCCTTGCATCACCGCTAAACTTGCCGCTGCCAGGCCACCCTCTAACCGCTCTTCTAAAGGCAGCTTTAAGACATTTCCCATAAAAGATTTACGAGATACACCAATTAAGATGGGCCTGCCTAAACTCCTCAGCTCCCCCAGATGGTTCAAAATCTGAAGATTATGTCCGCTCGATTTGCCAAAACCGATCCCCGGGTCAACAATGATTTTCTCTGGATCTATTCCCGCCTTTTGAGCTAATCTTATACTCTCTGAGAGGTAAGAGATTATCTCTCCCATTAAAGATTCATATCGGGGATTATTCTGCATATCTCGGGGAGTTCCCTTTATGTGCATCAATACTACTGGTACCCCGGACCGGGCCACTACCTCTTTTAACTGGGGGTCAAATCTTAACCCACTTATATCGTTAACCATGTCTACCCCTGCTTCTAGAGCCTCTTTTGCTACCTCTGCCTTGTAAGTATCAATGGAGACCGGTATCTCAAAAAGCTCTCTTATTTTACTTATAACAGGGATAACTCTTCCTATCTCCTCTTCTAGGTCTACCTCTTTTGCTCCCGGGCGAGTAGACTCCCCTCCTACATCAATCAAATCAGCCCCTTCCTTGACCATTTCTTCCACCCTCCTCAAGACCCGAGACTCAGTAGTGTATTTTTCTCCATTATAGAATGAATCCGGGGTTAGATTCAATATTCCCATCACTGCCACTTTCCTGGCTAAATTCATCTTTTTGTCTTTAAAGGAAAGAACGAATTTGTCCTTTTTAAAGTTTTTGAGAAGCTCAGAGAGCTTTCGGGAAACCTGGGGTAGATTAAAGGGCTGTCTATTTAATCGAGGAAGAACTTTTTTTAACTGTGCCTCAGTCCCTATAAGTAAAACGTCGCTTTTTTTAGATGTGAAGGAGGCTACCTCTTTTGAGATGGCTGCATCGGCCATCACGGAAAGCATCTCCTGCTTAAGAAGGTTGGCCGTGGGAGAGGGAATTCCCTCTAGCTTAATTAGATAATGAAAGGCCTTTGGGGTAAGAATTTTTACCGCTTCCTGGCTAACTCCGATCTTCTTTAGCTCGTCTTTGACACCTCTTTCATTTCTTGGGAGTAGAACTCGAGGATTTATGCACATTTGTCTTTTTAAGCACCAACTTAGCCCTGTCTCTCTTTATCTCTTTTTTCCCTGCTTTCTTTTCTGTTATTTTTTCTCCTAGAACTTCTTTTATATCCTCTTCTCCCAATACCTCCTTTTCTTCCAGTTTTTCAGCTAATCGTATGAGTTTACCCTTATGCTCTCTTAAAATCTTAAGTGCCCGGTCATAAGACTCTTGTATTATCCGATGAATCTCCTTGTCTATATCAAAGGCTAATTCCTCGCTATAGTTTTTCTCTTTAAGAAAGTCTCGCCCCAGAAAAACCTCAGCATTCCCTTTTCCTAGAGCGACCGGACCTAATTTTTCGCTCATTCCATAATCGCAGACCATCTTTCGGACAACGTGAGTAGCCTGTTCGAGGTCATTTTCAGCCCCGGTACTAACCTCTTTGAAAATGAGCTCTTCGCTGGCACGTCCAGCAAGAAGAACGCTGAGCTTATCCAGCAGTTCTGATTTAGTTGCCAGATATCTATCCTCAAGAGGTAACTGCAAAGTATATCCTAATGCAACCGATCCCCGGGGGATAATGGAAACCTTGTGGATCGGATCAGCATGGGGGAGTAGATTACCTACCACAGTGTGGCCACTTTCATGATAGGCAATAATTCTCTTTTCTTTTTCCCGCATAATTCTTGATTTTTTTTCTGGCCCAGCAATTACTCTGTCAATGGCTTCCTCCAATTCCACCATACCGATCTTGTCCTTGTTTCTTCTTGCTGCTAACAAAGATGCCTCATTAACCAAATTCTCT
>DAOVGK010000012.1 GCA_030672445.1 Candidatus Aerophobota bacterium | reverse complement strand
TCCTTTTTTTATCTTTTTCTGGCGCACTGCCTGATCCAAGGCTACAGCACAAGAAGCGGCCGACATATTCCCACATTGATCCAGATTTACATATACTCTATCCATACCCAGGTCTATCCTTTTAGCTACTGCTTTAATGATACGAATATTAGCTTGGTGTGGGATGAAAAAATCTACGTCTTCATGGGTAAGACCTCCCTTCTCTAAAGAGACATCTACTGCTCGAACCATTATCTTCACGGCTCTTTTGAATAGCTCATTTCCCCGCATTTTCATGTAATGTTGTCTATTCTTTACTGTCTCAAAGGTGGCCGGTAGCCTCGAGCCACCTGCCGGGACCCCTACTAAATTTGCCCCTCCTCCATCTGCTCCTAAATAGCTAGAGATTATTCCACTATCATCATCAGATGGTCTCAAAATAGCCGCTCCAGCTCCGTCAGCAAAGATAATACAGGTGTTTCGGTCTTCGTAGTCGACGATCTTAGAGAGAGTCTCGGCGGCTACAACCAGGATGGTATTATAAGTTTGGGTGGCAATAAACTGATTTCCTATGCTAAGCCCATAAAGAAAACCGGAACAGGCAGCCTCCAGATCAAAGGAAGCGACCTTGTCCATCCTTAATCTTTCCTGAAGAATGCAGGCAGTAGCAGGGAAGATCATGTCTGGGGTAATGGTGGCTACTATGATCATATCCAGGTCCTGAGGTTCAATTTTAGCGGCCTCTATGGCCATTCTAGAAGCCTTGTAAGCCAAATCTGATGCTGCCTCATTTTTATCAGCAATTCGCCTTTCTTTAATTCCAGTTCTGGTTGAAATCCATTCGTCGGAGGTATCCACCATCTTCTCCAAATCGGCATTGGTCAAAACTTTATCGGGAATGTAAGATCCCGTTCCGACTATCTTCGCCTTCCTCATTTTCATTCTCCACCTCTCTATTCCTCGCCAAAACTCTCTCTATATGGTAATTCATCTTTTCCTTGGCAAATTGGAAACTTTCAAGAACAGCGTTTTTAATAGCCTTACTAGAAGAAGCACCATGGGCAATTACGCAGACTCCATTCACCCCTAAAAGAGGAACCCCACCATACTCGGCATAATCGAGGTTTTTGTTTACCTGCATCAGCCACCCGCGAGAAAGAATCCCCCCTAGGCCAGCCAGGCTACTCCTTGCCAATTCATTTATTACTGAAAGCACACTTTTTGCAAATCCCTCGGCAAACTTTAAGATTATGTTTCCTATGAATCCATCACAGACAACCACCTCTACCTTCCCGCTGGTAATATCTCTGCCTTCTATGTTCCCCACAAAATTCAAAGAAGATTCTTTCATAAGCTTAAAGGCTTGAAGAACCAGATCGTTTCCTTTGTTTTCCTCCTCCCCAATGCTGAGCAGTCCCACTCGAGGAGTTCTTATACGGAGTATCTTATAGGCATATATACTTCCCATCATAGCAAATTGAAGTAGGTGATAAGGCCGACAATCAACATTGGCCCCTACATCCAAAAGAACCACTTTTTTTCCATTTAAAGTAGGGAAAACCGCAGCCAAACAAGGGCGCTTCACTCCCTTCAATTTCCCCAGCTTAAATAGACTCGCTGTCATCACTGCGCCGGTATTGCCGGCGCTGACCAATGCTTCTGCTTTTTTCTGGTTGAGTAAGTTCAAAGCTACCGCTATGGAAGAATTCTTCTTCTCTTTTAAAGAAGCAGTAGCCGAATCGGTCATCTCAACTATCTGAGGAGCATGAACTATAGAAAAGGGAATGTCTCTAAAGTGAAGGAGTCCAGTCTCCTCCTCAATCTTGTCCTTGTCTCCTACCAGAATTATTTCTATCTGAGGCGCCTCTTGTACTGCTCTAATAGCTCCCTCTACTACAATACCTATACCTCTCTCGGCACCCATAGCGTCAACGGCTATACGCATGGCTAGCCGGTCTCCTCTGTTTTCTTCTTCTTTTTTTTTACGATGAATGCCTGTCTACCCTTATAATAACCACATTTTGGGCAAGCAAAGTGAGGCAATATGGGAGCTTTGCACTGAGGACAGGCTGCAAGACGTGGGGATACGAGCTTGCCTTGCGAGGCTCTGCTCTTTTTTCGTGATTTTGAACGTTTTTTTTTAGGAACACCCATTTCTCAACCTCAATCTGGCATCAACAACCATGGCTCCTTTTTCCCAAACTACTAGAGGATTGGCCTCTATTTCTAAAATCCGAGGGAAATCACACACGAGTTGAGAAAGTCTTAACAGTGCTTCTTCGACTTCCATTACGTCAGAGGGGGGTTCTTTTCTTACCCCTTTTAGTAATTTAGAGATTACTTTGGTCTCCTCAATCATCTCCTTAGCCAAGGAGGGAGTAAGAGGAACGAGTTTGGTGGAAACATCTCTATAAATCTCCACGTATTTTCCTCCCAACCCAAATTTAATGAGGTGCCCAAAAACATCATCCCAGGAAACTCCTATAAGAACTTCTTTTCCTTCTTTAACCATGGGCTGGATAGAAATCCCTCTTATTCTGTTATCTTCCACTATTTTTTTGGCCCTTTCCCTTAGCTTGCAAAATGATGTTTCCACATCGGTGGGTTTTAGGTTTAGCAGAACCCCTCCGGTATCAGATTTATGCAATATAGCTGGGGATTCGATCTTCATAGCCAGGGATGAATTTAGCCTTTCTGCTACCTTAAGGGCTTCATCTAGCTCCTTTACCAGATAATTCTCCACGGTGGGAATGCCGTAAGCGTTCATTATCTGGAGCGCTTTTTCCCCTCCAATTTCGAGATATCCCTCTTTTATCGATTCATTCAGAATGTGGTCAACACGTGATTTGCTCACCGGGAGGGTCTTTACTGCCTCCGCTGGTCTTTTTAACCACTCACCATATCTAAACATCGCTTCAAAGACTCTGATAGCGTCTTCTGGATCTCCATAATTGGGAATTCCATTATTTTGTAAAATCTCTACGGCGCGTTTTACCTTCTTCTGACCCATAAAGCAGGTAAGGATAGTTTTTTTAGTTTCTGGGCAAATTTTTATTATTATGCTGGCTGTTTCATCCTCATCAGAACCACTTTGAGGTGTCAATAAAACTATGACTCCATCCACATTTGGGTCAGTGAGAGTTACCTCCAGAGCAATCTCATACCTATCAGATTTAGCATCTCCTAGAATATCCACAGGATTAGCCACGGAACTATCCTGGGGTAGTTTTTCCTTAAGTCTTTCCTTGGTCTGGTCCGCCAGGTTAGCCAGCTCCAGAGAAAACTGCTCACAAGCATCGGCAGCCATAATGCCTGCCCCACCCCCATTGGTTAGTAGAAGAACTCTCCTTCCTTGAGGAATTGGCTGGGAGGAAAACCCCCGAGCAAGATCAATTGCTTCCCGCAGAGAATTAGCTCTAATTATTCCCGAGGCTTCGAAAGCTACGTCATAAGCCTCATCCTGTCCGGCTAAGGATCCTGTGTGGGAGGAAGCTGCTCTTTTTCCACCCTCTGATCGACCAGTCTTTATCATTATCACAGGCTTTCGGGGCGTAACCTCCTTGGCCACTGAGATAAAATCTCTTCCTCTTCCAATACCTTCCAGGTACCCCAAGATAACATCTGTCTCAGCATCATCCTTAAGCATGGCTAAAAAATCTACCTCATCTAAATCGGCCTTGTTGCCAAGACTGATAAACTTGGAAAGACCTATTCCTTCCCCTTCAGCCTTATCGAGAATAGCACAGCCTAGGGCACCTGATTGAGAGAGGAAGGCAATATTTCCCGGTGGAGGATTGGCAGGAGCAAAGGAAGCATTAAGATGATGATGAGCATCGATTATGCCTAAAACATTGGGCCCAAGGATACGAATTCCCAGGTTCCTCGAGAGCTTGAGCAGTTGTGATTCAAGCTCAGCTCCTTGCTCGCCCACTTCCTTAAAGCCGGCACTGATGATAACTACCGAATCGATCCCCTTGGCTCCACAATCCTGAATCACCGAGAGAACCCATCGGCTCGGGACAACTACGATAGCCAA
Organism: Candidatus Aerophobota bacterium; assembly: GCA_030672445.1. The sequence goes on along the minus strand of DAOVGK010000012.1, from coordinate 2,432 downwards.
ATCGATAGAGTGGGGGACCTCGACTAGACTGGGGTAAGCTTTGATTCCCATTATCCGGGTGGTGGAATCAGCCTTAGCATTTATAGGGAAAATTCTCCCCGGGAATCCACCTTTCAATAGATTTTCCAGGATCTGATTTCCCAATTTCATTTCCTTGATAGATGCCCCTACCACCGCTACCGAATCGGGCTTAAAAAATTTTTCTAGCAATTTTTCCCTTTTTTAAAATCTACCATACCTTCTTTCTTTGGTCAAGAGTATCTCGGGATTCTATCCGAAGTGAGGTTCTTTTAGACTTTAAGTTTTTCCAAAAGCTTTTCTCTTACCAAATCGGGGATTAAATCCCGGGTACTACCACCTAATTTGACGATCTCCTTGATTATGCTGGAGGAAAGGTAGGAGTAACGCTGGTTGGTCATAAGGTAGACAGTTTCAATCTTAGAGTTTAGTTTTCTATTCATCAGGTCCATTTGGAACTCATGCTCAAAATCAGAAAGAGCCCGCAGGCCCCTGATGATGAAACAAGCTCCTTTTTTCTCAGCGTAATGAACAAGTAAGCCTTGAAAACTCTCAACCTTTATTTCAGGACAACCTTTAAGAACCTCCCGGATCAACTTAACCCTCTCTTTTGCCGTAAATAAAAATTCCTTTAAAGGATTATCGTTAACGGCTATAATTATCTTATCAAATAAAGATTTACTCCTTTTCAGGATATCCAGGTGCCCATTGGTGATGGGATCAAAGCTTCCTGGGTAAATGGCAATCCTGCGTGTAGTAGAAGATTGGTCCATCTCTTACTCTTTTGAGGCAAAATAGTCTTCTAAAATCTGTCGGTGATCAAAGGCTAGATCTTGAGGAAGTTCTTCCCTTGCGAAAACTTTTATTTTTTTGGCATCATCTCTAGCTTTCAGTTTTCCTTGTCCTCTGGCAGTAAAAACAGTGGTAATGGTGTGACAGCGTGGGTCTCTTTTGGGATTGGAATAGACACGAAACTGCCGCAGCTCCTTTATCTCTAGGTTGGTTTCTTCCTTGGTTTCTCGCCGGGCAGCCTCTTCTAAAGATTCTCCATAATTTACAAATCCTCCCGGTAAAGCCCACCCGTAAGGTGGATTCTTTCTATTTATCAAAACAATTCCTTTGTCCTTCTCCACTATGGTATCCACCGTAGGAACAGGGTTACGGAAGGTTCGAAAGGAATCACTTATAATTTCCCTATGAGAAAAAAATGCAAGGGGAGGAAGGTGATTCTTAGGAAAAGACTTAACCTCGCTTACTTCCTTTCCCGGAGAGTAAATCCGTGATTGAAAAGTTATCTTGTATCCAATGATAACTACTGGCCCATAGAGTTCTGATTTACTTTTGTATACCCCTATCAATCCGGCTAGTTCTTCTTTTATCCCTATCTCTTCCTCTATTTCCCTTAGGACAGCTTCTTGTGGTGATTCATCTTCTTCCATGAATCCTCCCGGTAAGGCCCATTCTCCTTTGCCAGGATCAATACCCCTCCGTATCAACAGTATCTTCCCGTCATCTCTGGATAAGACTCCCACAACTACAGGAAGAGGATTTCGATAGTGAACCCTGCCACACTGCCGGCAAACCAGCCTACTGCGACTGTCGATTTCTTTAGCCTCAAGCACTCCTCCACACTCAATACAATATTGCATAATTTAATTTACCTCATGTTCAGATTTTCTTTTAGCTGAAGGAAGGCCTCTTCATTATTTATACAGCCCGGATCAGGTGCCTTGTAGTCGCCAAAATAGGCATAGGCTCTGGCCCGGCAGCCTCCACAGGCCGATCTAAATTCACACTTTCCACAATGGCCCTTTAAATCATCCCTTATCCTTATTTCTGCCAGAATAGGTGAGTGGTTCCAGATGTCAATAAATTTTTCCTTCTTAAGATCTCCCACTGGAAGGGGCATAAAGACACAAGGAGTCACTATTCCGTCAGGTTGAATAGCACAATAGGCTCTTCCAACCCCACAGCCTCCGATGAATTCGGCTAACGTTTTTGCTTTTTTCCCTTTTATGGCAGTATAGTGGGAAGTGGGAACCAGTTGATCTCTACTATTCATCATACAAACACGAGCATATTGAGGAGAGGTGGTCATACAGACTATATCTCCCTTCAGATAATGTTGGTAAAGAACGTTTAAAATCTGTTCCCTTTGCTGCGGAGTCAAATCAAGATCCACCATCTTTTTCCCTCTTCCCGTGGGAATGAAGTTAAAAGCATAGAACTTATCTGCTCCCAAGTCCTTGGCCAACTGGATCAAATTCTCTATTTCTTCAATATTTATCTGGGTTATAGTGGAGGCAATCCCGACTTCAAAGCCCTCTTGAGCCACAGCATTTTCGATCCCTTTTACAGCCTTTTCCCAGAATCCGGGGACTCCCCTAAACTCGTCATGGACCTCTGGTTTAGTG
>DAOVGK010000029.1 GCA_030672445.1 Candidatus Aerophobota bacterium | reverse complement strand
GTTGTCCATCAACACTTTTACCATGGGAACGAGACAGTTGGTAGTACAGGAAGCGTTAGAGACAACATGATGAATAGAAGGATCAAACTTTTCCTCATTTACTCCCATGACTATGGTTAGAACCTCATCGCCACCTTTGGCCGGAGCACTGATGATGACCTTGCTGGCCCCTGCCTTCAAATGAGAGGCTGCTTTCTCCTTAGTTCGGAAAAACCCGGTGGACTCTACGAGAATATCTACCCCCATCTCCTTCCAGGGAAGCTGTGTCGGATCTTTTTCTTGACAAACTCTTATCCTTTTTCCATCAATGATAATAGAATCATCCTCAGCCTTTACCTCTCCGGGATAGGTTCCATGGATAGAATCATACTTAAACAGATGAGCCAGTGTCTTAGCATCCACCAAATCATTTACCGCAACAAAGTCCAGTTTCGACCCCTTCTCTAGTGCTGCTCTTAAGGTTATTCTCCCAATTCTGCCAAATCCATTAATAGCCGCTTTCCTCATCTTTTGCTCCTCCTGTAGCTTAATTGATTTTTGGCTTTTCACTTAGTAGACACAGAAAAATGGCTGTATCCACGATCTTCTATTTTCGTTCGATTTCCTCCCCTCTTTTTCAAATATATTCCTTGGTCTCTGTCTACAATTTCTCCAATTAAAGTATGCGGAAAACTAAGGGTTTGCTTAAGCTTTTCCTTCTTATTCGGAGGCACGGCAAAAAGAAGCTCATAATCTTCCCCTCCGTAAAGAATCCATTCCAACAGAGACTTCCCCATAACTTTAGCCAACTGCTCGGTAGCCAGAGCTGTCGGGAACTCATCTTCCCACAAAACTGCTCCTACCTTGCTTTCTTCAGCTAAACGGTGAAGGTCAGAGGCAAGACCATCGCTTAAATCTATCATGGAGGTAGCAATCTGGCTGCTGGCTATCTTTTGACCTTCATCTAGCCGAGGAGAAGGCATAAGGTGTCTTTTAATGAGAAACTGCCTTATTTTTGGCTTTATCTTCCAATTTGATGCTTTTAAACATGCCAGTCCAGCCCCTGAGCTTCCTAACTGACCCGTAACATAGATCAGATCACCAGGCTTTGCCCTGGAGCGAAGAACAATATCTTCCCTTTTTACCTCTCCCAGTAGAGATACCGTAATGATGAAACTCGGTGCCCGAACCGTATCCCCTCCTACTATGGCCACCCGATATCTAGAGGCAGCCTTTTTCAGTCCTCTATAAATCTCTCTCACCAGACTCCTCTCGGTATCGGCGGGTAAAGCTAAAGATACCAGACACTGCGTAGGCTTTCCCCCTACGGCGGCAATATCAGAGACATTTACTGCTAGGGCCTTCCATCCTACCTGGAAAGGGGAAGCGTAATCCCACTTAAAGTGAATATCCTCCACCAAGGTATCACTGGTGAACAACAACAGTTTCTCGCCAGATACTTCTATAGCTGCTGTATCATCTCCTATGCCAACAATCACCTCTTTTTGAAAATCCTTCAAATCAGATCTGATAGAACTAATAACCCCAAATTCACCAATATCACTTAGTTTCAAGGTAACTATTCAGCCTTATCATATTTCACCGCAGAGCACGCCGAGAACGCTAAGAATCAGAAAAATTATTATAGCCACACCAATAATTTCTTCTGTTATTTCATTAAGTTTTTCTTTTTGATTCATCTCTGTGCACTCTGCGATCTCTGCGGTAAATAGTTAGCTTTCAAGAAAATAAAGTCCGACTGGCTGGGGCGGGAGGATTCGAACCTCCGTATGGCGGATCCAAAGTCCGCTGTGTTACCGCTTCACCACGCCCCATCAAAAATAGAGGCCCCCTAGAAATTGGGCAACGCTGCTCCTCTTTTTTACTCCCATTCTTCTATAAAGCCGAGGTTGATCTCTTTTTACTCAAGCACAAGATCAGTTACCGTACTTTTAATACCTTTAAGAGTTCGCAGTCTATCTATTACAACCTGCAAAATATCCTCGTAGCTGTTAGCCTCAATCGAAGCCAGAATATCTTGACCTCCGGTGGTCAAATCCGCCCCCTTCACTTCATCAAATCTCAACAAGGCATCTCTGACACTTCTTTCTTTCCCTGCCTCTACCTTGATCTTTAAATAAGCTTTAGCCATCCTTTTCACCTCTTTTCCTCGTTAATTTACTATAACTTGATGTGACTACCGTCACTTTTCTCTAGCAGCTTTAGTTTGCTCTCCAAGCTCATCCTTTCCGCTTGATCAGCATAGTCAATGATTAAGATCCCAAAAAGATGATCGATTTCATGCTGAATTACGTGAGCCAGAAGATCCTCACCTTCGACCTTTATTATTTCCCCATCCTCATTCCAACCCTCTACCATCACTTTCTTTGATCTTTTTACCTTAAGGGTAACCTCTGGTAGGGAAAGACATCCTTCCTCCAGGACACTCTCCCCCTCCCTCAACAAAATTAAAGGATTGACTAACTTTATCAGATTATTATCACCGAGATCCACCACCATAAGCTGAAGGTCAATTCCCACCTGGGGAGCAGCCAGCCCTATTCCTTGAGCTTGAGACATGGTCTGGGCCATTTGCTGGAGGATTTTTCTCTCCCTGACCCCTACTTCCTCTACACTCCTACACCGAGTCCTCAAAATTGGATCTCCATATTTTCTAATTTGGTAAACTCCCACTTGTTCTATCCTTTAACTAGTTTGTTCTGCTCATCTACCAAGACTATTTTTGGCTTTAGAGTCCTGGCTTCTTCCTCGGTGACTACTGCATAAGAGATGATTATCACTTTATCGCCTACCTCGGTCAATCTTGCTGCTGCTCCGTTCAGGCAGATTACGCCCAATCCTTTTTCTCCTTTAATGGCATAAGTACTAAATCTTACCCCATTACTCAGATTGAATATCTCTAGTCTTTCTCCGGGCATAATGTTGGCTGCCTCCATCAGTTTCTCATCGATGGTAATACTACCCTCATATTCAAGTTGAGTCTCGGTAACTCTAGCTTTATGGATTTTCGATTTATACATTATCCTGAACATAAAAATCCCTCTTTGTCATCCATTTTATTCCAACATTGGTAGAAGTCAAGAAGAGGATAGAAAAGATTAGGTAAGATAAAAGATCTTTATAACCCCAGTTCGGTGGAAATCCGTTTCATTGAGTCGAGAACATCCTGGATGTGCTCGTCTAAACCAATCCCGAGATCTCTTGCTCCCCGTTCAATGCACTCCCGGTCCACACCTCTAGCGAATGCTTTATCTTTCCACTTTTTCCTTACTGACTTAACCTTCACATCTTGGATCTTTTTTGAAGGTCTAACCAGAGCCACCGCCACGACAAAGCCGGTTAACTCATCCACCGCATAGAGGGTCTTATCTAATAGATTTTCTCGTCTCACATGAGTATGATCTCCGTGAGCCAAAATGGCGTGAATCATAGACTCCGGGTATCCTTTCCTTCGGAGAATATCGGCCCCCCTGAAGGGATGATCTTCCATGGAAGGGAATTTCTCATAATCGAAGTCGTGAAGTAGTCCCGTAACAGCCCACTTTTCTGGGTCCTCCCCAAATCTTTTTGCGTAATCGAACATACACGCCTCTACAGCAAGAGCATGCTTGATCAGATTCTTATTCTCGGTATATTCCCTTAATAAAGAAAAGGCTTCATCCCGAGTTGGCCAGCTCATCAATTCTTCCCCTTAAACATCTTGTAGCGAGTAACTGTAAATCGCTGGATCTCCACCTCTTCCACAGGTGTCCCACCCAATCCGGCTTTTTGTTTGGCAATTTCTAGCTGCTGCTCAACTGTGTCTACTCCTTCCAGATCCGGCAGCAATAATCCTCTCTGCCATCCTTTACTCACGATCACTCCGTATTTTTTGGGATCTAGCTCCTTCTTGGATTTAACTGGCTCCGGTTTACTCAGAACATCCACTGAGATCTCTAGATCTTTCATTTCACTGCTATCTACCGGAGGAAAACGAGGATCCTGGGTGGCAGCACTAATAGCATTCTTTATAATCTCATTGGCTAGATTATCTTGAGTGGGAAGATAGGTGCCAATACATCCCCGGAGTTTTCTCTTTTCATGCAGAGACACAAAGGTCCCTGCCTTCTTTTGGAATGCTTTGGGAATCTGGGAAGGGGGAGAAATCACCTTTCCACTGCTAAGATACTCTTCTATCGTCCTCTTAGCCAGAAGAACCGGAAAATCCTCCTCGTTCATTGGTTCACCTCTTAAAGGTATTCATTAGCTGTCTCCTAAGATAAATCCTTTCTTAATCTGATATCCTTTTATGAAATCATACCCGGAGATAGGATTTCGATTGGGTAGTTGAACTTCTTTAACCAAAAGGGAAGCATTTCCTCCTTTTACCAGGAAACCTTCCGGCTTGCATATCTGGGTGATCTGGCTCGCCAACGCATCTTTCTCAAGGTTTGAATTTTCCCTCACCAATTCTGTGCGCCAGATTTTAATCCTGGTTCTCTTTCCTCTTAGCCGAACGAAAGTTGAAGCACCCGGGTAAGGATTTAATCCCCTCACCAGGTTATGGATAGTTAAGGCCGGTTTTGACCAATCGATCAAACTATCCTTCTTTTCTATCTTGGGAGCATAGGTTGCTTGAGTCTCCTGCTGAGATTTATACTGGAGCTGTCCTCTCTTTATAAGCTCTATTGCCTCACCCAAGAGCTCGGCCCCCACAGAAGAAAGCCTTCTTTCCAGATCCGCCGCAGTTTCAAGAGGATCGATAGGAACCTTTTTTTGAAGAATTATTCCTCCCCTATCTACCCCCTTTTCCACTTTCTGGATAGTCACCCCGGTTTCTCGTTCACCATTAATTATGGCCCAGGGAATAGGAGCAGGACCTCTATAACGGGGCAAAAGGGAAGGATGAAGATTAATGGTAAGTAATCTAGGAATCAACAGAAAATCGGGCCCCAGTATCTGCCCAAAGGCTACCACTATCACAAGATCCGGCTTTAACCTCCTCATTTGATTAATAAAAAAGGAACGGTTTACATCCTCGGGCTGACAAAGAGGAATCCCCTTCTCTTGGGCTAATCTTTTCACCGCAGGGGCTCTAGATTTTCTTCCTCTCCCTGAAGGACGATCAGGCTGAGTAATGACCCCAACAATTTCTTCCCTCTCATTCAAACTGACAAGTGAGGGACAGGCAAACTTAGGAGTTCCCAGGAAAAGAATTCGCACCCTTACCTCATAAAGAAAAACCCTGCCCTTGCGGGTGACAAAGAAAGCTTCGAGTCGAAATCCCAAGGGGGTATCCTCTCAGATATATCATGCTTCTCATTTATGATGAGAGCGCACACCATATCCGAAGTCAGATTCCCGTATCAAATATGTTGGCTCAAAGTTCCTCCGGTCACCGGTAGGGCAGGGACTAATAGGCCTGTATCCTTTTTCTCTGAAGCTTGAGCATCCTTCTTCTTTGTCTTCGAATGGCCCTAAGCCTTTTTCTTCGCTTCTTCTCCGCTGGTTTTTCATATTCTCGATGTCTCTTAATCTCCGAGGTCAAGCCTGATTGCTGACATCGTATCTTGAAACGCTTTAAAGCTTGCGAGAAAGAACCATAATCGTCTACCTTCACTGTAACCAAACTCTCTGCACCTCCTTCATCGTTCTACATAAGATACATTTTTAAAACAAGTCAAGGATTTGGGGGATCTGAGTGGTTAAGATGTCCTGTCTTGTACCCCCTTTTTACTGAGATCGAGTCTTCCTAATTCGTCAATACGAACAAGCTTTACCCGGATTTTATCACCCACCTTCACCACATCAGAAACATTCTTTACGAATTTATCGCTAAGCTGCGAGATATGAACAAGACCTTCTTTTCCCGGCATAATTTCCACAAAGGCGCCAAAATCAGTTACCCGCTTTACCTTACCTAAGTAAACCTGCCCCACCCGGGGTTCCTCGATTAAGCCTTTGATCATCGTCAGAGCCTTATTTGCCCCTTCCTCATCCAGCGAGCTTATAGTTACCTTTCCTTCCAGATCATCTATGTCGATCTCCACGCCTGTCTCTTTGATAATCCCTTTGATAATCTTTCCCCCCGGGCCAATGATGTCGCCAATTTTGTCCAGTGGAATGGGAAGGATAGTAATTCTAGGAGCATAGCTAGAAAGTTCTGATCGAGGTTTACTTATCACCTTTTCCATTTCTTTCAGAATTAAATCCCGGCCAACTTTTGCCTTATACAGAGCCTCCTCCACAACTTTTATACTGATTCCTGAGACCTTGATGTCTAGCTGGAGAGCAGTAATGGCCTCCTTCGTTCCGGCTACCTTGAAATCCATATCTCCTAGATGATCTTCCAGGCCCTGAATATCGGTTAAGATAATAACCTTATCACCTTCCTTAATCAGACCTATCCCCACACCGGCTACCGGCTCGGAGATAGGGACTCCGGCATCCATTAAAGAAAGACTCCCTCCGCAAACGGAGGCCATAGAAGAGGAACCATTTGATTCAAGAATGTCAGAGACCAGCCTTATGGTATAGGGGAAAGATTTTTCATCAGGAAGAACAGGCAGAAGAGCCCTTTCGGCCAGGAAACCATGTCCTATCTCTCTTCTCCCCGGGCCTCTCAAAAATCGGGCCTCTCCCGTAGAAAATGGAGGGAAATTATAATGAAACATAAATGTTTTGGAGATTTCGCCCTTGTGCAGTCCATCAATTATCTGCTCATCGGATGAGGTGCCCAAGGTTGTCACTACTAGAGATTGGGTTTCTCCTCTGGTAAAAAGTCCGGATCCGTGGACACGGGGAAGTATCCCTACCTCACAGCTAATGGGTCTTACCTCATCAATTCCACGAAGATCCCATCTTTTCCCCTCCTCAATGATAAGCTCTCTCATCTTCCTTTTCTTTAGCTCATCGAGGACATCTAGAAAATCTCTCTCTTTTTCCGGATAGTCAGATGAGAACTTCTCCAAAACTTCCTCTTTCACTTTCTCAAGGTAGTTATCTTTTCGGTCTTTGGCCCAATCAGATCCGATGGCTTTGATCTTATCTTCAGCAAAATCTGTTACTTTCCTTCTAATCTCTTCTTCAATTTGATAAAGAGGAAACTCCTTTTTCTCTTTTTTTGCCTGGCTGATGAATTCTTCCTCTACTTCAATTATTCTCTTAATGTAGGAGTGGGCTACCTGAAAAGCCTCTAGAACAACTTCTTCTTTTACCTGCTTGGCATTCCCCTCCACCATAATCAGTCCCTCTTTGTTTGCTACTACCACAAGATTCAACTCACTTTCTTTGAGCTGGTCATCCCGAGGATTAATAACAAATTCTCCTTTTATTCTACCCACTCTTACTCCGCTGATAGGTGGAACACTGGGAAAGTCAGCCAGGGATAAAGCCAGGTAGGCTCCAATGATACTGAGAACTGCAGGTTGGTTGGGCTCACTGGCCGAGAGAACCGTAGCAATCACTTGAACGTCATTTCTGAATCCCTTGGGGAAAAAAGGACGAATAGATCTATCTATCAACCGACTGGAAAGTATCTCCTCATCAGAAGGTCTTCCTTCTCTTTTGAAAAATCCCCCGGGAATCTTTCCCGCCGCATAAGCTTTCTCCCGATAATCTACAGTTAAAGGAGCGAATCCTTCATATTCCTGGACGATGGGAGAGATCAC
>DAOVGK010000041.1 GCA_030672445.1 Candidatus Aerophobota bacterium | reverse complement strand
CTCAGGAGAGAGAGTCTTGACGCACCCCTGGGTACCCACGGGCATAAAAACAGGGGTGGAGAAAGAACCATGAGAAGTAGAAATCTCTCCCTGTCGTGCTCTGCTCGATGAATCCTCATGAATGAGTGTAAATCGCAATCTCTTGTCCACTGACCTCGTGGCTTATGCGTTTTATAATATCAGGGATGGGAAGGAAGTCAAATAATGAGCATAGCATCACCAAAGGATAAAAAGCGATATCGCCGCTTTATGGCCTCCCGGTAGGCAGCTAACAATTTCTCCTTACCCGCAAAAGCGGCCACCAGGAGAACAAGGGAGGATCCGGGGATATGAAAATTGGTAAGGAGGGCCTCAACTATCTTGAATCTGTACCCCGGATAGATGAAGAGGTTTGTCCATCCCTTACCTAATTTGACTAAACCTGATCTAGTAGCCTGTGTCTCCAGAGCCCGCGTGGTAGTAGTACCGATAGCTACTACACGGTGGCCTCTTTCCTTGACCCGGTTGATAACCGCAGCAGCTTCCTCATCGATTTTAAAATACTCTCCAGGAATAGCGTTCTTCTCAACCTGGCCTTGAGGCAAAGGCTTGAAACTAGCCCATCCTGTATGCAGGGTGATTTCAGCGATATTTATTCGGTTTCTTTTCATACTCTGGAGCAGAGAAGAGGTGAAATGTAGGCCTGCTGTAGGAGCGGCCACGGCCCCTTCCTCTTTAGCGTAAACGGTCTGATATCTTTTTTTATCCCGGAAAGTAGGACCGGTGACTCTTTTAATATAAGGCGGAAGGGGAATCTGACCTACTTTGGCCAGAAGCTGCTTAACCTTTTCTAAGGGACTAAATTTAACTACGGCTTTCGAGCCTTCAACTCTATTTATAATCTCTGCTTTGAGTTCTGTTCCCGGAAAAAAAATCTGACTTCCCTCTTTTATTCTTCGGGCAGGTCTTAGCAAGCACTCCCACCTGCCTATTTTCTTTTCTTCTAGAAGAAAAATCTCAACCTTTCCTCCGGTTTCTATCTTTCTTCCCTTTAGTCGGGCCGGGATCACCCTGGTGTTATTCAAAACAACCACATCATCCTGATGGAGAAACTGTCCCAGTTCAGAAAATCTTCGGTGCTCAATTTCTCCTCCTTTTCTATGAAGCACCATAAGACGAGAGCTATTTCTAGGAGTAAGAGGCTGCTGAGCGATAAGGTCTTTAGGCAAATGATAATCAAAATCCTCCAATCTCACCTCTATTTTCTCCTCTCCTTGCAGGATAGCTCATGGTTCATAGCTCATAGCTCAAAAAGACAGTCCGAAGTCCTAGGTCCGAGGTCCGAAGTCAAAATCTAAAAAACGAAATCAACAGAAATCTTTTCAAAAAACTTTGAAATTGCCATAATCTAAGATTATCATCAATTTTCCCGTCGTCAAGAGAATCTCGGGACCTTTCCCCTCTGTCGCTGTATTCTAGCTCATAGCTCATGGCTCATAGCTCATAGCTCATAGCTCATGGCTCATAGCTCATAGGTGAAGAACAGGGGGAGTTTGACAAACTTTTAGATGAGAATACAATAAAGTGTCGATTTCACTTCCAGAGGTTAAAATAATGGCAAGGACTAGTAGACTCAGTCTTACCAATGTTTTGCTTAAAGAAGGATTCATTACGGAAGAGGATTTAAAGAAAGCCGAACAGTATCAACGAGATAATGGGGGAGTTCTCTCCTACACTTTAGTCAAACTAGGATTGGTTACAGAGGAACAGATTGTAGTAGGCCTTGCCGAACAGTTAGGAATCCCCCATATGAAGCTTACCAACTATAGATTGGACCCCGAGGTGGTAGAGCTCCTTCCAGAGAGAATAATTAGAAAAGATAAAGTGGTTCCCCTCTCTCAATCCGGAAATACTCTCACTGTTGCCACCGCTAATCCTCTCAATATTTTAATGATTGACGATTTAAAAGCTATAACAGGCTGCAACATTCAGACTATTGTAGCTACTCCTTCCGAGATTGAACAGGTCATGGGGGACTATTACTCCACCAGAGCCACTATGAATTTGGACAAATTGATTGCGCAATCTGAAAGAGAAACAGAAACAGGGGTAGAGGTAGTTAGAGACGGGAAATCGGTGGATCTGGACAGACTAATAAGAGAGGCGGAAGAAGCTCCCATCATTAAAATAGCCAATTTGATTCTCTCTCGAGCTATAAAAGAAAAAGCCAGTGATATTCACATCGAGCCTTTTGAGAAGAAGGTGACGGTCAGGTACAGGATAGATGGCATTCTTTATCCCATTATTAACATTCCCAAGAGGGTGCAGAATGCGGTTATCTCCCGGATAAAAATACTATCTGAGCTGGATATCGCCGAACACCGACTCCCCCAGGATGGAAGATTCAGGGTAAGGGTATACAACCGAGATATAGACTTTCGTGTCTCTACTATCCCTACCCGATTTGGAGAGAAAGTGGTACTGCGTCTTCTTGATAAAGCCCAACTTATGGGTCTGACCATTGACAAGCTGGGACTGGAAGAAAATGTTCTGGAGAAATATCAAAAGGCCATCAGGCAACCATATGGAATGATTGTTCTCACCGGTCCTACCAGTTGTGGAAAATCCACTTCCCTCTACGCTGCTATTAGAGCTATTAACAACCCCGACAAAAATATTCTTACCATTGAGGATCCAGTAGAATACGAAGCTGAGGGAGTTAATCAGGTTCAGGTTCATGAGGAAATTGGATTGACATTCCCCAGAGCTCTGAGGGCTTTTCTCCGTCAGGACCCAGACATCATTATGCTGGGAGAAATGAGAGATATGGAGACAGCCGATATCGGGATCAAAGCCGCTCTAACCGGACATCTCCTTTTTACCACTCTTCATACCAATGATGCTCCTGGAGCTATAGCCAGATTAATCAACATGGAAGTAGAGCCTTTTCTTATTTCCGGTGCTCTTATCTTTGTAGGAGCACAAAAACTTATGCGAAGAGTATGCAAAAATTGTGCCTCCTCTTATCATCCTTCAAAAAGACTTCTCAAAGAGTTAGAGATAGAAGATGAAGTAGATAAGGACCTTGTGTTTTACAAAGCAAAAGGGTGTCGTCTGTGCAACAATACCGGATATAGGGGAAGAATGGCCGTAATGGAAGCTTTAGAAATTAATGATGATATCAGGGAGCTAATTCTCAGGAAAGCCCCGGCTGTTGAAATTAGAAAAACTGCCATTTCCAATGGAATGATTCCTTTAAGAAAAAATGCTCTGACTAAGCTAATTAGAGGAGAAACAACCCTGGAGGAATTAGCCCGGGTAGTCGGAACCAAGTAATCGGGCTTTAGAGACTCGAAAAAATATCTGGCAAGGCTAATCACTGAAAAAATGGCTGCCTATCATTATTTGGCAATGGGTCAAGGAGGGAAAAAGGTCAGGGGAGTGGTGGAAGCAAATAGTGAGAGGCAGGTAGCAGCCCAATTAAAACCTCAGGGATTGACCGTTATCTCAATTAAAAAATCTCATGGCCTTTTTACTTCCATTACCAGAAAGTCAACTCTTAAAATAGAGATTTTCAAACCCAGAGTAAAAACAAAAGATATAATTGTCTTCTTTCGCCAATTTGCCACCCTTATTAATGCAGGTCTTCCTATTGTGCAGGCCCTGGCTATTATAATTGATCAAACTTCAAACTCAAGCCTGAAGGAAATAATTGGTGAGATAAAAAAAGACGTTGAAGCCGGAAAACCACTATCCGAGGCCTTAGCCAAACATCCCCGTGTATTTTCCCCTCTATCCTATAATATGGTGAGAGCTGGAGAAATGGGAGGAGTGCTTGATACTATCCTTACCAGAGTAGCCGGATATCTTGAGTCTATGGAAAACATAAAAGAACGAATAGCCTCGGCCATGCGTTATCCTATTTTCGTTACCTTCATGGCGGGAGGGCTCACCGCCGCCCTGATATCTTTTGTTCTTCCCCAGATGAAGAGCCTTTTTGCCGAGTCACTTCATGCTGAACTTCCCACTCTTACTCAATTTATGCTCAATCTATCAGATTTTGTCAGACTAAGATTTTATGTAGTTCTCATTATCATAGGTGGCCTGGCTGCCGCCTATTATCTTCTTCCTCGGTTCCCTAAAGGAGCCTATCTATTAGACAATTTAAAATTAAAGTTCCCCGTGTTAGGAAAACTCTTTCACAAAATCTCTTTGTCCAGATTTGCCAGAACCTTGGCTCTTCTTTCTAACAGCGGGGTCCCCATTCTGGACAGCCTTGACATAACCGGAAAAACGGCGCAAAACCGGGTGATTGAAAAAGCTGTGGAAGAGGCAAAGTCCTCTTTAAAGGAAGGGGGAACTATCGCTGGACCCCTAAGAGAATACTGGGTGTTTCCCCCTATGATGGTGGGTATGATCTCGGTGGGTGAGCAAACGGGGGCCCTTGATCAGATGCTTAATAAAATCTCTGACTTTTATGATCAAGAGATTGAAACAACGGTTAATTCCCTGACCAGTATAATTGAGCCACTTTTGATAGGATTCCTAGGAGTAACGGTGGGAATAGTAGTGGTGGCCATGTACCTACCATACTTTACCATGTTTCAGCATATAGGAGGATAGTAACTGTTCACCGCAAAGATCGCAGAGTGCGCAGAGGTGAATCAAATTAGTAAGTATTCAGAGAGTTGTTAATAGTTTTCCTGATTCTTAGCGTTCTCGGCGTGCTCTGCGGTGAAATATGATAAGGCTGAATAGTTACGGAGGATAAAAATAAAAGCGAGGTGAAAAAAGATGAGGAAATTATCCAGGAAAAATGAAGGCTTTACTTTGATCGAGCTTCTGATCGTGGTGGCCATCATTGGTATAATAGCTGGGATTGCCATACCTAATTTCTTAGGAGCTCGAACCAAGGCCAGAGTGACTCGAGCATTTGCCGATATGCGAGCCATAGCCGATGCCCTCGAGTCCTATTCTGTGGACAATATCTCATATCCGGCAGATCTGGATGCTTTGACTCCGGATTACATCACCAATCTGCCCAATGATCCCTTCGGAACTGCCGAGGTTCCTGGTTACAGGTATTACACCAATGCCGCTGCAGACGCTCCAACAACCGCCTGGCTTCTCGTCTCTAACGGGCCAGATACCGACGAAGATGTAACAGGTGATGGTATTAGCTGGGATGCTCGGGTAGCTGGACAACTAGGGGGCCCCGGTGGTGTACTCTCAGGATATGGATTTGATTGGTATGATCCTGCTACCGGTGCCACCAGCAACGGTGATTTGGGAAGAGGTGGACCCTAAAGCCTAATTGGGGTCGAAAGGGGCAAGAAATTTTCTTTTCTTTCTTTATTTTCATTTTAGGATTATCGATGGGGTCTTTTTTAAATGTTTGTATTTACCGTCTTCCTCGAGGCGAGTCTTTACTTCACCCTCCCTCCCATTGTCCTCAATGCGGTAATTTAATAAAATGGCATGATAATATTCCCCTCCTGAGCTATCTTCTGCTAAAAGGAAGATGTCGGCACTGCTCCTCTCGCATCTCTTTTCGATATCCCCTGGTTGAAGCACTGACAGGAGTCTTTTTTCTTTTTTCCTTTTTTCACCACTCTCCCCAGATTTTCACCTTCCCTTTTTTTCTTTCTTTTTTGAAAGATCTCGTCTTTGTTTCCTTCCTAATTCCGGTCTTTTTCATTGACCTCGAACATCGGATTGTTCCCAATCCTCTCTCTTACGGAGTTCTCGTCTCTGGACTACTTCTTAGCTTCCTCACCAGATCCTTTTTTTCCAGCCTGGTTGGGTTGGGCATAGGGGGAGGTATATTTCTAATCATCAGATCTCTGGGCACTTTCTTTTTGAAGGCCGAAAGTATGGGAATGGGGGATGTAAAGCTGGCAGCAGGAATAGGTGCCTTTCTGGGATGGAGACTCACGCTGGTCTGTTTTTTTCTCTCCTTCCTCTTGGGAGCAACGGTGGCTATTTTTCTTCTGTTGACCCATCTAAAAAGAAGAAAGGATAGGATTCCTTTTGCTCCTTTTCTGGTGGCAGCGGCCTTGATTTCTCTTTTCTGGGGAGAAAAATTTTTCAGTTTTTACCTAACCCTTGTTTATTATTAGCCCGGGAGTTTCTCAAATTGTCTGACAACCAACTTTTGCACGAAAAAATTGGTAGGTAGCCGCAGGCTTTAGCCTGCGAGAACCTAGCAGAAGGACTTAACAAGATGGGCGAAAAAGCATGGAAAAAGAAACTCTTCCTTATTTTAGTCTCTATTGAATCTTCTTTTCTCTTCTTTTGGGGAGCGAAAAGTTATTACCAGGTCAGGCAGGCCCAAAACCAGGTAAGGAAGGTGGAGGAAGAGCTAAACCAATTAAGACTGGAGAACAAAACTCTAATGCAGCAAGTAGAAAACATGAAGGACCCTTTCTACCTCGAGAAAATGGCTAGAGAAAAGCTAGGTTTAGCCAAAAAAGGAGAAATTATCTATAAAATTCTTCCTCCCAAGGAAAAGAAATAATTAATCCTTCTCGAAGCTATGTCCTCCAAGCTTCCCCGATTTCCCTTGACAAGATAAAAAGGTATGCTATAAATTTAAATGGTTGGAAAGGTGCCTTATTTGATAAACTGCTTGCAGTGACCGGGCCGGTGATAAGAGCCGGAGTGGCGGAATGGGTAGACGCAGTGGACTTAAAATCCACTGGATAATTAATATCCGTGCCGGTTCGAGTCCGGCCTCCGGCACCAAATACGTTGCTCGTTGTTCGTATCTCGTAAAATGAATAATGAACCTCAAACAAAATTAACGAAATGTGACGAGCGTATTACATATATAATGAAGAGAGTTAGGTGTTTTAAGTTTTTTACGATATACTAGATACGAAATACTATATACGGATTCATTATAGCGGGGTGGAGCAGTCAGGTAGCTCGTCGGGCTCATAACCCGGAGGTCGTCGGTTCGAATCCGGCCCCCGCAACCAGATTTTTTTAGGCGGTGTAGCTCAGTCGGTTAGAGCACACGGCTCATACCCGTGGAGTCCGAGGTTCGAATCCTCGCACCGCCATCAAAGCCTTCCCTAAAGCCGAACTAGCTAAAAGAAAATAGAGAAAATCGCATTTGCCTACCACTTAAATCCCAGAGAGATCCGGTGGGTATTACCTAAATCTCCATAGTCAACGTAAGCATAATCAAGATCAACCGTAGCTACCTTAAAACCTAATCCCGCCGTAAGGCCGGAGCCTACATCCTGATTACTCTTATAGCCGACCCTTAAGGCTACAATTTTCTCTATCCACCACTCTGCTCCAGCACAATAGTAGGTATCATCATCGGTAGGCTTTACCAAATCCAGGGCTATCTCGAAGGGACCCGGTTTTAACGCCAGACCTACTCTTAGCGTGAGCGGTAAAGAATCACCGCCTAACTGAGAGCCCAAATTCTGAACCGCAAAACCCAGAATAAGAGGTTTGCTCACCTCTGTGAGAAGGCCAACATTGGCCAAAAAGGCACTTTTCTTATCCTCAGCGATGGTATCCTGGATAATTCCTGCACCAAAACCAAAGCTTAATTTAGGAGAGATTTCTTTTGCATATCCCACCATCAGCTCCAAATCGGAAGCAGTGAAGTTCCCGGTAGGATTACCAGCCTCATCTCTACCTTCTAAAGTCCCCATGTCTACATAATTTGCAGCCAACCCCAGGGTTCCCCCCATTAAGGGAAATCCAATACTTAGATAGCCCTGCCTCACATCCTCAAACCACAAATTATAGGTAGCTGAAAGTTCTCCTTCCTTGATTTGGGCCAGGCCTGCCGGATTCCAGTATAAGGAGGTGGTATCGTCAGCCAGAGCAGTAAAAGCTCCTCCCATAGCAGTTGCCCGTGCACCCACTCCAATTTTCAGGAAATTAGCCGCGGTGGTTCCCGGACCGCCTCCATAAGCATAGCTGGTCAAAATCAGAATAAAAACTCCTATTCCTACACTCGTTAAAATCCTTGGCATCTTTTTCTCCTTTTCAAAAAAGATATTCAAGGGGAATTCATCCCGGCTAAGAAATTAGGTAAAATACAATATCTTATCTTCAACAGATGGAGGAAGAAAAGCTTCTAAATTTTGCCTTTGGCAAAGAAGGTTTAAAAGCGCGCCTCTATAATTTAGTGTAATTATAAGTATGCACAGGTCAATGTATAGGGAATCCTTGTCAGTTCTTTCGTGGAGGTAAGATCTCACCCCCATTTTTTGGCATTAGATATTATTAAAAGCGGATGCCAAGGTCAGCCAAAAGACCAGTAAACTTGAGTGTCCTTTTTTGAAGTCTCCATCCTGTTCCCTCCCCTGCAACCCAATCACCAGGAACTGACCATTTTGGGGCAACAGGTGCATTCCACCAGATGGAGTAGAAGCCACCGCAACTGATAGAGACATTCTCTGTTATGTAATAGGCAACTTTTAGCTTTAGCTCTGTCACTGGGAGTGCTACTCTCTTGCTCTTCGAGAAGGAAAACTCACCAGTATAGACATCGTGAAAAACAGTTTCGCCAGTAGCAGGATATATCCACAATATGTCGTCAATGTCTTCCCAAAGACCTGTATGCTCTACCTTACCAAACAGGACTGACTGGTTGATAAAGCCCTCAATCCCAAACTTTTGACACTTTACCTTCCCTTCAAATCCTAAAACAGGGCCTGCCATAAAGCCACAATCTGCCTCAGCTGTGCTTTCGAGAGTGATGTGGTTGTCAAAGTTACAGCCATAGTCATAGTCATAAATAAACGCCCGCTGCTTTTGACCAAGATTTTCTTTAGTTTTGAGGCTTCCGAGCTTTGCTCCCAAGGAAAAATTTGCAAAGCTGTCCTTCTTTTCTGCCAGGGTACGACTGAGAAAAAAATCACCTGTCCATACCTCAAGCTTATCCTCTGCCCAGTAATCAACGGGAGACATATATGAATCCTCTAACTCATTGTAGAGAGGCGAGACGGTATGATCCCACATGCGGACCCCATTTTGGTAATAAATATATCCAGTTGGTGTAGTTTCCTCAGGAGGTGTGGTTACCCTACCACTTTTTGAGTCATCAGTACCAAACCACCATCCGCTAAGACCAAACCCCCACTGATTTTTTCTGTAGATTGCCTCTCCTCTCAGGGTGAACTTATCCTTCATGTTGAGGTTTATTGGCTTATAGGTTGCACCGTAATCTAGGGTAATATTCCCGGCACCATCAACAGAAAACTCCTCCCTATACTTGACTATATCGCCTGCATGCTCATCATAGCCATAGACATCCATCCACATAGGCTCAAGCTGAATGCTCCAGCCATCCTGAGCCTGAACTATACTCTCTGCTGCAAATATAAACATCGCTGACAATACAATAATTATTGAAAGTCTCATCCTTCCTTCTCCTTTTAATTTTTTGCTCGATTATCTCCTTTTCACCTCCTCTCACCTCTTCTATTTGCCCCCACCCCACCAGAGAAAAAATCAAAAGAAACAAAATATATGGCTTGGCCATTTTTCTTACCTCTTTGGTTTAGCAAGGTGAAGATTCGTGGACATAGGACTCAAGCAATTTTAGAAGGTTATTTCAAGATTCGAAAGCTTCGTTGTTAGATCTAGCGCAAAACTGCCACCAGCTTGGTCAAAGTCTCATTATTACTACCACTCTTTGCCCTGATCCTAAAGATATAGACCCCGTTATTGACCTCCTGCTCATACATATTCCTGCCATACCAATCCCACTCATTTTCTTCTCCGGCAGAAGCATATCCACTCCATTCCTTAACCAGTTCGCCTCTAAGATTAAAGATCCGAATAGTGACCTCGGCCGGTTGAGTGACAGAGTAGATAATCCTAATCGGTGAAGTAGAGCTACCGGAACGAACCACATGGGGTGAGCGAATAACAATAGAAAGAAGACCTTCCGGATTATAATTCAGCTTTAAAGATTTTGAAAGCTCACTTTTGTTTCCTGCCTTATCCGTTGACTGGACCGCAATATAATTAGTCCCTTTAATCAATCCTATCCCACTTTTGACAAATTCATAGTTAGCATCAGCAGTAACAGTGCCTTTGGAGGAGTCATTAATAAATATCTCAACCCACTGGGGGTCTGATAGCTCATCCGGTACAGTCCTGCCGGAAACAGTTATGAAGCTGGTGAGGGAATCGAAAGAGGTTATCTTAATGTCTTTCGGCGGTGAGGGAGGAGTTGTATCATAAATAAAATAAAAATCAAAATCATTGGTACTGCCTGTTGTATCCACTGCCGATGCATCCACCCAGTAAAGAGCGTCCCGTGAATGCTCGTCCACATTCGGATCAAACACAGGAGCAAGGTGGAAAATTAACTCGGCCCACCCGGTGTCCTGATTGATCTGTTGGCTTCCGGAGACCTCTTGGATCTCGCTATCTACCAGCTTATATAAAGCAATGCTGGAAGCAGACTCATTAAGTGGAGTCCCGGTGAGCAGATTTACCTGAAGGTAAATCTCATCAATTTTACCGCTAGCAAAAACGCCAGGATTATGACGATTGGTGGAGGAGGCAAGGTTGTAAAGAAGAGCACCTTGATATTTGATATAGATCTGGGACTCACCAACTGAGGGACCAACAACGCCTACCGTAGCCCAGACCTCATTGGTGTTGGTTTCAATATTGCCAGCGGAATCCTGAGCTCTCACCACGTAATAATAGGTTACTCCATCGGTGGTGGAGATATCGGTATAGGTGGTGGTTCCCACAGACACAGTATAAGTAGGAGATGAGTAATCCTCACCCCCAGAAGTAGTGGCCCGGTAAATGTTATATTGAGCCACATCGGTTTCCGGAGAAGAGGCAGTCCAGGTGAGCTTGATGCCGTCTCCGGCAATGGCCGTGGCAGTTAAATTAGTGGGAGGGGGAGGACCGGTACCAGATGTAGTGGCTGAGGCCTCAAAAGTGTTGGTTTCAATATTACCGGCGGCATCCTGAGCTCTCACCACGTAATAATAAGCTACTCCATCAGTAGTGAAGGTATCGGTATAGGTAGTGGTTCCAGAAGAGA
>DAOVGK010000028.1 GCA_030672445.1 Candidatus Aerophobota bacterium | reverse complement strand
CTCATTCCCAGGTCGTCCAGTCTCTTGAGCAGTTTCTGATTTCGATTTGCCCGAGCAGTCTGAAATCTTTCCAGCTGCCGCAGGAAATCCTCCTTTTTCCAATTTAGGAAATAGCCAAGAATATGAATCTCATCTTCTCCTACGTCGGTACTCATCTCCACTCCCGGGACTACTTCTATTCCGAGCCTTTCCCCTGCGGCTAAGGCTCTATCCAACCCCGCAACACTATCATGATCGGTTATGGAGATAGCTACAAGTCCCAGCCTTTTTGCCTGCAGCACCGCTTCTTCCGGAGTATAAGTACCATCTGAAAATATAGTATGAATGTGCAAATCTATCCTTGGCAAAGTCCTCAACCTACTCTTTCATAATCTCAAGACGCATGTTTAGATTTCTAGCGGCCTTAGTTAAGCTACCCACCGAGATCAAATCTACTTCACTTTTGGCTACCTCGGCTACATTTTCGAGACTTATTCCTCCCGAAGCCTCAATTATTATTTCTTTCTCTTGTTGGCGAATCAGTTTTACTGCTTTCTTTATCTCTTCCAGTCTCATATTATCAAGCATTATTGCCTCTACCCCCACCTCCACAGCTTCTTTGGCCTGAGATAAGTCATTTACCTCCACCTCTATCTTCCACAAAGGAGGAATTGTTTGACGGATCCTTTTCACAGCTTTCTTCAGTGATCCGCATATCCGAATATGGTTATCCTTAATCAGTATCCCACTGTCAAGGCCAGAGCGGTGACTGAGCCCGCCTCCTACTCTCACCGCATATTTTTCCAGAATTCGCAGGTTTGGAGTTGTTTTCCGGGTATCAAGGATTTTTACCCCGAAAGGGCTGGCTAAATCAACATATCCTTTGGTTAAAGTAGCGATCCCAGAAAGTCGGCCTAAAAAATTCAAAGCCACCCTTTCCCCTTTAAGAATAGCTAAAATATCGGTCTGGAGAATAAGTATAGGAAGCCCCTCTTTTAGCGAATCTTTATCCTTTAATTCGCTAATAAACTCAACTTTCTCACCCGAGGTCAGCCTGAAAACCTCTTTAGCTACCTCTATTCCTGCCAGAATTCCTTCCTCTTCCGCTATTATACAAGCCTTCCCTGTCAAAGAAGATGGGGCTATGGCCTGGCTGGTAAAATCGCCCCTTCCTATATCCTCCCTCAGAGCACTCTGGATAATGGGTCTGGCTACAGATGTGTCCAACGATTTTTTACCTTTCTAAATTGCCGGTTTTTTGTCCTAAGTTCCTACCTTTAAGAAGTTAACTATTCCCTTGAGGGTGGCAATAGCTGAAAGAACTGCGAGATAGCTAGTCTTAGGATTAATAGGGGACGGCAGATTCTCGGTCCGGGTTTCTAGTCTGCCGAAGTTTCCTTCTACTACTATGTGATGAACATTTCGTTTTAGGGCAGGGTCTACTATCATTCTCACCCTGGTCTTTTCCAGTCCTACTCCGGCGAAGGCCAAGCTGGCTGCTACATTAATATTCTGAGGAAAGGCTTTCACCGCTTCCCGACAGCTCCCCTCAAAAAGAACCGTTTTTTCCTTAATTTCGCTCAGTTTGATTCCTTTCTTGGCTAGATAAGGAGCACCCTGAAGCCCAGAAGGGGGTTTATAAGTAGTTAAGGTCACCGAATCTATCCGACTTTCTTTGGCCCCCTTTATCGCATCCAAACCAGCAATTGCTCCCGAGGGAAAATAGACTCGGCATCCTTTCTCTTTGGCTTTTTCAAAAAGATCTAGACTATCTACTAGCCCTCCTACACTCATCACCATGATGTCCTTCCCTCGGTTTATAGCTTTTTCAACCAACTCAGCTACTATCTTCGCCGAAGCTGCTTCTATAACTAGATCCGAGGCCTCTATTAGCTCATCTAGAGTGGTTAAATCTGGTTTTTGATTCAGAGATTCGGCTAACTTACGAGTCTTTACTTCATTTCTGTCACATACAGCTACTAGCTTCATCTCCGGGATTCTTTGATCAATCTCTTTAGCCATAGCACCACCTATGGTGCCACACCCTATTAAGCCTACTTTTATCATCTCCACACCAGATCAAATCTTTCCATACTATACCAGGCAAAGGAAATGTCAAGCGTGGCCTTGAAGGAACTTTGAGAACTCCAATTTTATTTTGGGTAGGAAGATAGATGAGCCAGGATTTATCTTTATTCAAGCGAATTTAGCGTTGTCAGAACAATTTTCTGTGCTATAATGCATTCGGAGAAAAATCCTTAATATTAAGAAGTAAATTATGGAAAAAAGCGCCGGATTCACAGTTATAGAACTTCTCATTGTCATAGCCATTATTAGTACAATTAAGGTAAAGTGAACAGTTGGCCGCAGAACTGTAAGTTCTTATTGAAAGTCTCATGAAATTTAAAAAATCGCTACTCAATATCGTCCGAAAAGAGAATGGGCAGATTGCCCTGATTCTCGCCTTCGTATTTCTGGCTCTTCTGGGAGCCATAGGGATCAGTTTTCTTTACCGGATGAGACTGGAAGATGCCGCAGTTTCCAATTATGAGGATAGTCTCAAGGCAGATTATCTTGCTCAGGCAGGTATAGAAAGAGCTATAGCGGAACTTAGAAACGACACCAATGAATACGATGATCTTTATGAGCCCTGGGCAAGAGGTTTTCAAGAATCCCTGGGGGAGGGAAACTATGAGGTATCTGAAGCTGAGAACCCCGGAGAGAATGAAAAAGGTGAGAGACTAGGTATCTTTGACGAGGCCTCCAAGATCAATCTGAATGTAGTGGGGAGGGGAAAATATCATGAAGGATGGACTTCCTGGGAGATTAATCTGGGGGCAGTAACGGCCATCAACAAACAACTCTGCTCCGATGGGATAGATAATGATGAAGATGGCCAGATTGACGAGGAAAACGAAGGAGTCCAGGCTATTATAAAATATCGCTACGGCGAAGATGGAGCTCCAGGAGTTAAAGGCGTAGATGACGACCAGGATAGGGCAGTTCTTCAGTCTGACGGCATCGACAATAACGGAGATGGCCAGATTGACGAGCCAGATGAAGGAGTGGATGAGCCAGACGAGTTCTGCCCTGATGTACCTTATGGAGATGATAATCCCTTTAATACGGTGGAGGAGGTAAGGCTCATTCCTGGAATAGGAGATAAAACCTTCAACAAAATAAAAGATTATCTTACCATATATTCTTATGATAAGAATGTGGACAAAGAAGGGAACTTAAGGATTAATATTAATACAGCTTCCGTCCTTAAGATTAGCCAGACTCTCCAGAAGGCAGGAATTTCTCCTGGAGCGGCCGATCAGATAGCTGCCAATATGGTTGATTTTAGAGATGAAGACAATCGTCCTACCCAGTGCAACGGCAAATATGGTCTTGAGCGCACGCCTTACATCAACGAGGTAATGCCCCATTTTACCAGCTCGGTTCACATGGCTGTAGCCGGACTGGCCGAAGGAGGAGTTAGGTTTCTGGAGGAGAAATTAAAGGAAAAGGTCAAAGAAAAAATTGATGAGAAAATAAAGATAGGCTCCTCCACCATAGTGGAAGAGGTAAAAAAAGGAACTTCAGAAAAAGAAAGGCAGCTAAAACTAGAGTTGGATAAAATCATAAAGGAGCATGAATCTGAAGACGAAGTGGAGAGGCAAACCTCAGCCATTTTTAGAATCCTGGGAGAAAGAGTGGCAGAGGCTGCCGAGACCAAAAAAGTGAAGAAAGTGAAAGTGGATATAGAAATAGAGTGGATTGAACTTTTCAACCCTTATGATAGTAGCTGCAAAATTGGGGGATGGAAGATCAAGACCTCTCTGGGTACAAAAAGATTACGGGGAACGATGCCTGGCCGCAGCTTCAAGTTTTTGTTTAACATAGTCATAACAATAGAAGGAGAAACTATAGGCAGGGAAATTCTGGATGATTATGCGGATACGGTGATTTTAAAAAACAAGCAAGGCGATGTGGTGGACAGGGTATCCTATCGTAATTATGGGCTTCCCTGGAATGCCTTTGAAAAGAATGATCCCCGGGTGCGAGAATTTGTAAGCAATCTCCCTGGAGGAAGCCCGAGGTTTCGTAACTGGTTCTGGATGCCGGATGTAGGTGAGGGAAAAGATAAAGATGATTACAGTAGTTTCTATGTGAAGAATAAACCCTTTGCCAATATAGGTGAGATCGGCTTTATTCATGTTGGAAAACAATGGCGGACAATAAAGCTTATCCAAGGGGGCGACTGGAAAATTTTAGATAAGATTACCGTAGCCGAGCCTCCAGGGCTACCGGTCAGGGGAAGGGTAAATATCAACACGGCCACAAAAAAGGTTCTGGAGGCTCTGCCAGGGGTTAATTCTTCCTTGGCCAAAGCCATAATCAACTATGGGGACAGTAAAAAGGGACCTTTTAATGAAATAGGGGAGATACTGCAAATCCTTCTGATAGAAAAATTAGGCATTAACGGGAAAGACGATGATGAAGATGGCTATATAGATGAAGACGATGAAAACGAGGCAATCTTCCGCAGCATTTCTAACCTCATTACCACTCGCTCTAACTGTTTTACCATTGTCTC
>DAOVGK010000074.1 GCA_030672445.1 Candidatus Aerophobota bacterium | reverse complement strand
ATAACTTGCACCTTCTCCCCATAAGGCTACATAATCTCATCCCGTCAAAAATTAAGTTATCGTCAACAAGAGCTGCCCTAATTCATGAGGATTCTCTCAGATACTCATCCGCGGCCTGTCTAACCAGCTCAGTCCCGAATCTATCCGTCTTTTTGGAGATCCTGTTTAGTATATCCCCGTCTGATTTGGAAAAACGTAGCATGCAGGAAGCCTTAAATTGGGGCAAAACCTAGGTCCCAGGTAATTGCCTCAATCAGTTTCTCGGCTATTTCTTTACACGCCTCCTCCACAGCCTCATCCTCGGTCTGAATTCCTCCCGCTTCAGAGGAGCTATAAGCAAAAACTTCCTCTATTTTCCTTTCCTTTAAGGTTTTCTCCTCTTTCTTTGAGACCAAAGAGACCAATACCTCTATCCTTATCCTATTTTCTTCCAATGTAGCAGTCACCTCAGAGGGGGTCTCTTTTAGATACCGGACAATTTCGCCATTTAGTATCACATCAGCTTCCTTTTCTCCCACCACTTGAAGCCGCCCATCGGAAATAAATTCGTTAATTACTACACTGGTAAGCGTTTGTTCAAGTCCGTATTTGAAGGTCTGGTTAGAGAAGATAGGTATAGCAATCTTTGAGCTAACAGGGGAAAAGGGAACCAATTTGTAGGAACATCCTGATAAAGAAATAATAGATAAAGAAAACAGGAGTAATAGCAACATCTCTCTAACGGATTTTACTGGCAAATGTCCCCTCCTACCCTAAAACTTACCATCTGACTTTGCTTTTCCTCTCTTCTTTATCTTCACTCTTAACTGGCGAGATTTTTGGCCCTCTCTTAAAGTATTTTCCGGCGAAAGATAACCTGTCTGGTTTCTTTCAGAGACCACCTATTAATTTCCTTAAAAGACCGATTGGTTTTCTCATTTTCTTATTATAATCAACAATTCTGTAAGTCTTTAGCTTGGTGATTTTGCTGAGAAGCTCCATAGCCTCCTTCTTGCCTCCCACATAATCGACGAGTCCTAAATCCTTGGCTTCGCTGCCAAAGTAAATTTTTCCCGAGGAGATCTCTTTGACCGCTTCCTTTTTTAGCTCCCTGTTAGTAGAAATCTCTTCCAAAAAATATTTGTGAATGGTATCGAGTTCCTGTTTTAAGACCTCTCTTTCCTCAGGAGCAATCTTGCGGTAAGGAGATCCTAGTGTCTTGAAAATTCCCGAAGCCATGGTCTCTACATCGATACCAAATTTTCTCATAAGCTCAGAAAAGTCCGGTCGAATACTAACCACTCCTACGCTACCGATTCTGCTTAATCTATCAGCGACTATTTTCTGGCAGGCGGAGGCGACCCAATAAGCTCCTGAGGTGGCATATTCCCTTACCCAGGCTACCGTAGGCTTATCAATTTCTTTAATTTTTTCGGCAATTTCCTTACAGGGAAAAGGAGTTCCCCCGGGGGAATTTATCTCCACCAGCACTGCTTTTGTATCTTGCTTTCTTTTCACCTCTTCTAGAAACTCGATGATCTCAGTTGAGGATATTACTTTTCTCCAGGGAAATAAAGATAAAATAGGAGCACCCTCTGTAGTAATTACTCCTTTTATCGGAATTATAGCTATTTTTCCTCTTCTAAACATTTTATTTACCCCCTTAGAAAGAAGGCTCCGTCCGCGCGCCCCGTTAGATGTATAGAATTATCTAACGGGGTTTACTCTTGAAAGCCTCTTGAGAATAACAACCTATCAACACCGCATTTTTGAATGGTGACACTTTAAACATACATAAAAAGTGGCTTGACACGCTTGGAAAGCCTGCCGCAAGAAAAAGAAACAACATTGTATTACTTTGAAAAGGAGTCTATGAGTAAACCTCAAAATAAAATTATCCTACCTTGGCTAATGCTAATCGATGGGAAAATCTTTTTTCTATTCCTTCTCGCAGGAGGGGATATTTTTCTAAACCTGGATCTTTCTCTACCAGGCGGAAAGCCTCCTGACGGGCCAGAGATAGAATCCGGTGATCCCTTACTAAGTCAGCGACTCTAAAGTTAAGCATTCCCCATTGTTTGGTGCCAAAAAATTCTCCCGGTCCCCGAAGCTTGAGATCCTCCTCGGCTATTCTGAAGCCATCGGTTGT
Source organism: Candidatus Aerophobota bacterium (assembly GCA_030672445.1). Next base: position 4,860 of record DAOVGK010000074.1, on the reverse strand, counting down.
CCTGCACGTTACCTTCATTCGTTGGATCGCCTCCCGAGAGATTTTCCTCCCGGTAAGGAGAAAGCAATAAGATTGCTCAGATCCTCTACCTACCCTTCCTCTCAATTGATGAAGTTGAGCTAAACCAAACCTCTCGGCATTCTCTATCACCATGAGATTTGCATTGGGAACATCAATCCCCACTTCTATTACCGTAGTAGAAACAAGGACATCTATTTTTCCACTCCGGAAAAGGTGCATTATTTGGTCTTTCTCATCCCTCTTCATTCTTCCATGGATTAACTGAACACTATAATCAGGAAAAACCTCTCTTTGCAGTTGTTCGGCTGCATCCTGAGCTGACTTCAGATCTAAATCTTTCGACTCTTCTATCAAGGGATAGACAATATAAACCTGTCTTCCCTCTTTTAATCTTCCTCTAATGAATTGATAAAGCTGTCCTCTTTTATTTTCACTTATCCACCGAGTAACAATCGATTTTCGCCCCGGTGGCAGCTCGCTAATCACCGAAAAATCAAGATCGCCGTGGAAGGTCAGAGCTAAGGTTCGAGGGATAGGGGTGGCCGTCATTACCAACACATCCGGACATTTGCCTTTGCTGCGTAGACTCAGCCTCTGCATAACGCCAAATCTATGTTGCTCATCAATAACCACCATCCCCAGTCGATAAAAATCGACTTCTTCCTGGAGTAAGGCATGTGTTCCGACCACCAGTTTTATCTTACCTTCTTTTATCTGGTGGAGAATTTTTTCTTTTTCCCGGAAAGGAAGATCACTTACTAATAAGGCTGGCTTAATATTAAGAGGTTGTAGAAGGCTCCTCAAATTTATCCAGTGCTGCTGCACCAGAATCTCAGTGGGGGACATTAATGCCCCCTGGTATCCATTGACTATAGCTGCAAGCAGGGCAATTGTCGCCACTATCGTCTTGCCCGAGCCAACATCTCCCTGCAAAAGGCGATTCATGGGTCGAGAGGAGCTCATATCCTCCAGAATCTCATCTACTACCTTTCTCTGGGAAGCAGTGAGCGGAAAGGAAAGAGAACGAATGAAGGATTCAACCAAGCCGCCCCTCATTTTAAAAGAAATTCCCTTTTCTTCCTTATACCTTTTTTTTCTCAAAGCCAGAGTAGACTGAAGAAGGAAAAATTCCTCAAAAGTAAGTCTTCGCTGAGCTTCTCTTTGTCGGGGAAAACTTTCTGGAAAATGAATATTGTTTAAGGCTTCTTCTAAGGATACAAATGAATAGCGTCTTCTTATCTCTTCCGGCAGGAGATCCACCAGGTAAGGAGACTTTTCTTCTAAATTAATTTTGATAATTCGGCGCAAGGTTCTGTGAGACAGTCCCTCCGTTAAGGAATAAAAGGGAACAATTCTCCTTAAATGAAGGTTGTCTTGCTCATCCCCGCTTAGTAGCTCAAAATCTTCTACATTAATTTGTAACTCTCCAAAGTCCCACCCCACCTTTCCACTAACCACAATATCTTTGCCCTTTTTAAGAAGCTGGACCAGATAATCCTGGTTGTACCAGATGGCATAGATAATCCCAGTCCCGTCTCTTATGGCTACCTTGAGGAGGGAAAGATTCTTTCGAATTCTGCGCTGCCCCATCGCTAAGATCTTGCCTTCAATGACTACTTTTTTTCCAGGCAAGACTTGCCCAATAGGGGTAATCTGGGAGCGGTCTTCATAGCCGGTGGGAAAATGCCAGAGAAGATCAGAGATTGTCTTTATACCTAATCTATGGAAAACCTGGGCTTTCTTTTCTCCAACTCCTTTGGCATAACGAACCGGCGAGTCGAGATCGGGTATTCTTGCCATTTTTTGAAAAATGTGTTATCCTAGATTTTGAGTAACTATTAAGCCTTATCATATTTTACCGCAGAGCACGCCGAGAACGCTAAGAATCAGGAAAATTATTTAAGTTTTTCGTTTTGATTCATCTTTGCACACTCTGCGATCTCTGCGGTGAATAGTTCAAGTTTAAAAACAAAGGACAAATGATGGCCAAGAAATGCGAGATATGCGGCAAGGGACCGAGCACAGGAAACAGAGTAAGCAAATCCGGGCGAAGAACCAAACGAAGATGGCTTCCCAATCTTCAACATATCAGAATAAAGATCGATGGAAGGACAAGAAGGGCTTATGTATGTACCCGATGCATTCGGAGCCACCGAGTAGAGAAGATAGCCTAAAAGAGCCTTCTCTATTTCTTTAGCTCCGTCCACGGGGTTCTCTGAAAAAATTTGCCTTCGCTTTTTATAGCCGGAGCGATTATCATCTCCACTTCATGCATTTCTTTTATATTAGTGGCCCCACAATAACCCATACAGGTTCTTATTGCCCAGACAAGATTTTGAGAACCATCGTCTAGCCGGGCCGGACCATAAACGATCTCTTTTAAGGTTCCCGTTGTTCCTACCCGAACTCTCGCTCCCCGGGGTAGGTTTTCATCTGAAGTAGCCATTCCCCAGTGATATCCTTTACCAGGAGCCTCTTTAGCTCGAGCGAAGGCAGACCCAATCATTACTGCATCTGCTCCTGAGGCCAAAGCCTTACAGATATCGCCACCGGTCCTCATTCCTCCATCGGTAATGATGGGAACATAGCGACTGGTTTTCTTAAAATATTCGTCCCTGGCAGCAGCAGTGTCTATAGTAGCGGTGACCTGAGGAACTCCGACTCCCAGTACCTCCCTGGTAGTACAGGCCGCTCCCGGGCCCACTCCCACCAGAAGGGCATCTATGCCGGTTTGCATAAGATCATAAGCAGTCTCATAGGTGACGCAGTTACCCACTATTACCGGGATGGAAAGCTTGCTACAAAATTTGCTGAAATCAAGGGATTCTCGCCTGGAAGAATAATACTTGGCTGTAGCTACGGTAGCCTGAACCACAAAAACATCTGCTCCTATCTCCTGAGCGATGGGCCCAAAACGAGCCGCCTGCTGAGGAATGGCAGAGACAGCGACCAGGATCTTGGCTTTCTTCATCTCCTTAATTCTCTTCTCAATTAGTTCCTCTTTAATCGGGACCTGATAGACTCTTTGAATTATCTCTACAGTTTCCTCCGAAGAGGAATGGACAATTTCTTCTATCGCTTTGGCTGGGTTCTCGTAGCGAGTTTGAACGCCCCCTAGGTTAAGAACGGCTAATCCACCTAGTCTACCCATGTGGATAGCAAAATTTGTGTCCACTACTCCGTCCATAGCAGAAACTAAGATAGGTATGACAAAAGTTAGATCACCCAGTTTCCAGTTAACATCTACATCATTAGGGTCAAGAGTTGCTTCGCCTGGAACCAAAGCCACTTCATCAAACCCATATGCTTTTCTTGCTTTTCTTTCTCTGCCAATGTAAAATCCCCCCATCCTATCCTCCCCATACTAATGCCTGTTTATGTAAGAAGCCTTTAACAATCTTAACTTACTTTCCAGGCATGGCTGATTTTCTCAATGAAGCAATTATGAAATCATCGATCTCACCCTTAAGCACCCTTTCCACGTCGGTTGCCTGGACGCCGGTTCGATGATCTTTCACCAGGGAATAAGGATGCAGAATATAAGAGCGAACCTGGTTGCCCCACTCTATCCTAGCTTTTTCCTCATGTCTTTTCTTTGACTCTTTCTCCTTCTCTAGCTCGTAAAAATTATGCAGGCGGGCCTTAAGAATCCTCAGGGCCGTAACTTTATTTTTATGTTGAGATCTCTCATCCTGGCACTGCACGGTTATTCCAGTAGGTAGATGAGTAATCCTGATGGCTGAATCGGTAACATTTACGTGTTGCCCTCCCGGTCCACCGGCCCGAAAAGTATCGATTTTTAAATCATTATCCTTAACTTCCACCTCGAAATCTTCAGTTTCCGGAATTACGTCCACTGCAGCAAAGGAAGTGTGCCGGCGATTGGCAGCATCGAAGGGAGACAGGCGAACCAATCGGTGGATCCCCACCTCTTCTTTAAGATAACCATAGGCAAATGTTCCTTCTACTACCACCGTGCCTGTTTTAATTCCTGCTTCCTCTCCGGCTATCCAGTCTACCACCCTGCTATGATATCTTTTCTTATCTATCCAACCCAAGTACATGCGAAGCAAGATCTCTGCCCAATCACAGGAATCGGTTCCTCCCGCTCCAGGGTGGATGGACAAAATAGCATTTAGAGAATCACTTTCTCCACCTAAAAGGGACTCTATGTCAAGTCCTCCTAATTTCCTTTCTAAGAGAGTAAGCTTTGTCTGCATCTCCTCTTCAAGCTCCTTATCTTCTTCCTCTTCTAGAAGATGCGCCAAAGTTTGAATTTCCCCTAAAAGATCTCCTGCTTTTCTCCATTCCTCTATTTTTCTCCGCAAATGGTTTAACTTTTGCAACACCTCTGCTCGATCTTCTCTTTGCCAAAAATCAGAGTTTGAGGCCTCCTGTTCTAACTTCTTAATTTGTATTTCTTTTTTCTCTATTTCAAAGATGCCCCCTTAACTCACTGATTTTTTTCTCCAGCTCACTTACTCGATCAGTATACATTCCGGACATTACACTCTCCTTCCTCGATGAATATAACAAAAAAGACCATTTTGGTCAAGAAATATCTCGGGAAAGTCCCTCGATAGGCGTATAAATCTTCTAAATACTAATACTTTCTGTTTAGGACATATGTCTGAAGGGCTAGCAAGTTAAGTGAAGAGCAGCGATTGTTTTCTTCGTTTTACAGAGCTGGTTATAGATTTGGCAGGCTGATTGGGTAGGTTTTACTCTTATTTCTACCCCACGTGACTGAACCCATTGTTGGGTAGTAGCTGGAACTTTCATCAATCCAGGATCTCCTGTGCCGATAACGAGAACTTCTGGATTCCGCTTTACCACCTC